>JALYZW010000172.1 GCA_030945725.1 Verrucomicrobiota bacterium
AGCGCTCCATCGACGCCGGCCTTTTCCGCCGCCTGCGTCGCGGCGATCGAGCTAGCAGTAGAGTTCGTCCCGGTTCCGGCAAGAACCGAAGAACGCCGATTCGCGCGCTGCACGACGCAACGAATTACGTCTTCGCGTTCGCTGCCGGAAAGCGTCGGCGATTCGCCTGTCGTGCCAATCGCGACCAATCCAGTGATCTCCGCGGCGATCTGCGCATCGACGAGACGCTCCAATGCGGGCAGGTCAACGTGGCCGTCACGGAAGGGGGTGACGAGCGCCGTGAAAGTGCCACGAAACATTCGTTAGGTCAGAGTTCGATCGTGCCTTCGAAAGCAAAATCAGCCGGCCCGGTCAGCGTCACGTTCGTGAATTGATCGCCGTGTTTTTCGAAGTCGACGGTTAACTCATCGCCGCCCCGGACAACAACACCGATCGGACCTTGAGTTTGCTCCGTGGCTGCGAAAATCAGAGCGCTCGCCACCACGCCGGTCCCGCAGGCCAAAGTCTCGTTTTCCACGCCGCGCTCATACGTCCGGAGTGCGACCTTCCGCTCGCCGAGACGGCGCACAAAGTTCACGTTCGCGCCTTTCGGCGCAAAGAGCGCGTGCTGTCGAATCGCGGAGCCGAGTCGCGCCACGTCGACGTTTTCGAGATCAGCCAGCGGGACGACCACGTGCGGCACCCCGCTGTTTATATAGTGCGCGCGAACGGTTTCGCCGCTCAGCGCGACGTCGAGATTGAGCCGCAAGTCGATCGGATCGCTCATCTGCAAACGGACCAGCTCGCCTTCCAGCGTCGCACCAATCACTCCCGCCGGCGTCTCGAACGACAGCTTCTCCGCCGGGCCGGTCACCTGGCTGGCATAGCGTGCGAAACAGCGCGCGCCGTTCCCGCACATCTCCGCCTCGCCGCCGTCGCTATTATAATAGCGCATCCGAAAATCCGCCCCGTTCGCCGGTTTCTCCAAAACCAGAACGCCGTCCGCACCCACGCCGCGATGACGATCGCAGATCCGAGCGATCTGCTCCGCGGTCAGTCGCAGGTCGCCGGCCCGGTTATCGAAGAGAACGAAATCGTTCCCAGCGCCGTTCATTTTCGTGAAACGCAACATCTTCACCGTTTAACACAGTCGCGTTTCGCTGTCATCCCGGGAGGCGTGAACCGCGTCCGCAATCGGCCTAACGAATTGGGCAACGCGTTCCGCGAGGTTGGGAGCTGCGCCGTACAGCTCGATCTGTTTTACGATCGCGCTCCCCACGACGACCGCGTCCCCAATTTGCGCGACTTGCCCTGCCTGCTCTGGATTCGAGATGCCGAATCCGATCGCGAGCGGCAAATCCGTGTACCCTCGAATTTGCCCGACGCGTTCCTTCGTTGACGCCGCGAGGGACGCTTGCGCACCGGTTACACCCTCGCGCGAGACGTAGTAGATAAAGCCGGCGGCCCGGGCGCAAATCGTCGCAATCCGTTCGTTCGAAGTGGTCGGCGCAATCAGCGCAATGTGTAGAAGTGAAGTGTCGTGCGCTTCCATTAGTTCGTCGGGCGGCAAATCGAGAATCAAGAGAGCGTCGACGCCCGCGGTCTCGGCAACTTGATGAAAGCGCTGAAAACCATACTGAAAAATCGGATTCAAATAGGTGTAGAGGACAATCGGGATCTCGGATTTTTCGCGAATCCGCCGCACGCAATCGAGTACTCCACGCACAGTCGCGCCCGCGGCGAGCGCACGTTGTGCGGCGAGTTGGTTCACGATACCATCGGCGAGCGGATCGGAGAACGGGACGCCGAGTTCGAGGAGATCCGCGCCGGCGCGCTCGAGCGCGGACGCCAACTCGACGGTTGCATCGAGCGTCGGGTCGCCTGCGCAAATGTATGGAATAAATGCGGCTCGCTGCGCCGTGCGGGTTCGGAGGAAAAGCTGTTCGACGCGCTGCGGCATGGCGTTCATGCTTACCGCAGAATCGGCCGGAACGAAAACCTGTGACTCTCTCCACTCTCGCCAGCGGGTTCGTCCTCGGCTGGTCCGTCGCCTGGCCGCCCGGGCCGATTAACGCGGAAATGATTCGGCGCGGTCTCCTCCCCGCCGAACGCGGCGGCGGATTCTGGGGCGCATGGCCGATCGGGGCCGGCGCCTGCTGCGGCGATTTTCTGTGGGCGTTCGGCGTCTCGATCGGGGCGGGAGCGTTACTGAATTCAGCGGGCGTGCGACGCGTTCTCGCCATCGTGAGTCTCGCGCTGTTACTTTTTCTCGCGACGCGCTTCGCGTTTGCGGCGTGGAAAATTTACCAGACACACCGCACCCAGCCCGACCAGGAACTGATGCCAAATCCGGGACGTCGCGGCGGTTTCCTGCTCGGATTTTTCATGGTGCTGACGAGTCCGTGGAATATCGGATTTTGGCTCGCCGTTATCGGCAGCCAACAAGGGCAGATCGCCGGCGTGCGGCAATCGCTGGCAATCGCTACGGCTGTTGTGCTTGGCGCCATCGCGTGGGGGATCGTGCTTTGTTCGGCGGTGAAATTTGGGTCGCGAATCTTCGCGCGGCCGGCGTGGCAGATCGCGACGCAGGCGTTAAGTGCCGTCGTGATGACGTGGTTCGCAGTGCGACTTGTTCTCCGCTTTCCATGATCCCCGTCGCTCCAGTTGTGGCACGGGAGAAGACCCTCACGGTGAACGAAATCTATCACTCGATCCAGGGGGAGAGCACGTGGGCGGGCGAGCGCTGCGTGTTTGTGCGGCTGACTTTTTGCGATTTGCGCTGCAGCTACTGCGATACCGAGTACGCATTTTACGAAGGCAAAAAGCAGACCCTGCCCGAGATCGTCGCGACGGTGAAATCGCTCGGGTGTTCGCTCGTCGAGATCACCGGTGGCGAGCCGTTGCTGCAGAAAAATGTCCTGCCGCTCATGACCATGCTGGCGGATGCCGGACACACCGTTCTGCTCGAAACCAGCGGCGCGCATGATATCTCGCAAGTCGATCCGCGGGTCCATCGGATCATGGATTTGAAAACGCCGGGCAGTGGTGAGGTAGCGCGAAATCTATTCGCTAACATTCCGCACCTGACGCCCCGCGATGAAGTGAAATGCGTGATTGGCTCACGCGAAGATTACGAATGGTCCCGCGACCGCGTCCGCGAATTCGATCTCGCGGCGCGTTGCCGCGCGGTCCTTTTTTCGCCGATTTTCGGACGGATCGATCCGCAACAAATCGTCACCTGGATGCTGGAAGACACATTGCCGGTGCGCTTCCAATTGCAGATGCACAAGTTCATCTGGGAACCAAAGCAGCGCGGCGTGTGAGGCGCGCTGGCGCATTCCGTCATCCTGAGCCGCGATAGACGGCGAAGGATCTCGCAAAAGCAGGAGGATCCGTGCGGAGCGGCAGGGCAGCTACGCAGCCGCGACGTGATTGCTGCCGTGTCACAACGCCCAACGCGCTGCCTGAATGGGTGAGGTCTCTCGCCATCTTCGCGGCTCGGGATGACAGGCTTCGCAAGCGGTGCGAATCTGCGACCGCAATGCGCGCGCGGCTCATGAAAGACTTTACGTTCGAAGCCGCGCAGACGCTGCCTCACGCACCGGAAGGTCATAAGTGCCGGCAGATGCACGGGCACAGCTTCAAGATCGAAATTTCCATCGAAGGGGAGGTCGACCCGACAACGGGCTGGATTTACGATCACGCGCAGATCGGAGCCGCGATGAAGCCGCTCCTCGCTCGGCTCGACCACAGCTACTTGAACGAAATCGACGGGCTGGAGAATCCGACGATCGAAAACATGGCGGCGTGGTTTTGGAAAAAGCTGGAGACACCGTGTCCGGGACTGACCGAAATCGTAGTCCACGAAACGCCCACCGCGCGCTGCGTTTATCGCGGCGAGTGAATCCGCAACCGCCGTCACCCGAGCGGAGCGGAGCGCAGTCGAGAGACCCCGTAGCACTGTCGTCGATCCGCCACGGGGTCCCTCGACTGCGCTCGGGATGACAGCGCGTTTAGCTTAATGCTTCGGCGCGCGGATCGTGCCGGTTTCCACCGCCGTCCGCCGCTCCGCGACGATTCGGTTCGCGATCTCTTCCACCATTTGCTCGAGCAACATCCGAAGGTGCGTGTTCGGCCGGAAATCCGAAGGCGCGATGTGCTTCACGCGGTCGGCGTGAGTCGAGAGCTGGAAACATTTCCGAAAGCCGAGGCGCGCCGGGTCGTTCGGATTGTAGACGGCGATCGCCTGGCCGCCGTTCTTTCGCATCACGGTGAAGCACGGCACATCGGTCGGTCCGTCGCCCACATAGATCATATTGGTGAAGGGCACTGGCCGGATCTCCGGTTCCATGTGGTCATTCACATCCTGCGACATTTCGAGCAGGCCTTTGTTGATGCGGAAAAGGTACTGCGTTTTTTGCGTATGACTGATCACCCGTTTCGGAAAGGTGATCCGGCCTTCCCCATCCTCCGCAAATTCGCACCCAAAAATCGCGCGCACGTGCGGCTGGAGCCGGCTGCCATCGATCAGTACCTTCAGACCCGACGAGATGATGTAATGCTCCACGTTGATTCCGTGCGCGACATGATCTTCGGTTAACAACGTCGCGCCGAACTGCTCAAACATCTCGGGCAACCCCGGATAGAAATTCAGCTTCGCGCCGAGTGCTTTGAGCTCCGTGTTTGTCGGGCGATCCATGCCGAGGGTGTCCAGCAGCACCTTCATGTAGGCGAGCTCGCTGTCGTAGCCTTCATCGCATGCCAGCTCGCCGCAGCGGCGCCAGAAGTTTTCGCCATTGATCCCAAAAGCGGGGAACACGACCTCGTCCTGCATGTAGCTCGGGCTGAGCGTCTGATCGTAATCGTAAACAATCGCGATCGTGTTTTGCGGCGTCGACATGGTTCAGTGCGTCACCGGTTTCATCTGGGCAACGAAGTCCGAAAAAAGCGAGGCGTAACCTTCGCCCCGTTCCGGATGATATTGGACCGCGAGCGCGAATGGATAATCGCGCAGACGGATTTGTTCGATCACGTCGTCCGCCGCGCACCAAGCCTCCACCTCACAGCCGGCGCCGAGCTTGTCGATCGACTGGTGATGCGAGCTGTTCACTTTGTCGAAACGATGGGCCGCGCGCGGATCGGTCCGGAGAGGTTGCACGTCGTGATCGCGCATGTCAGGACGATTGTGGCCGGTGATATCCAAGTGCAAAGTGCCGCCGAGCGCGACGTTAAAAACCTGGAGCCCTTTGCAGATGGCAAAAATGGGCAACTGGCGAGCGAGCGCTCTCTCGGTCGCGTCAAACTCCCACCGGTCGCGATGTTCGTTCGCGTCTTTGTCGAGCACGCTCAGATCAGGCACTTCCTGGTGCAGAAATTCCGGGGCGATATCGGGACCGCCGGTGAGCAGCAGTCCGTGCATTTCGTCGATCGGCACGGCCGTCTCGAGCGCATTCCAGAAGCGCACCTCGGGATGTGGAGCGAAGGCGCGCCGAAACCATTTCTCGTCCGAGGGTCGGATCCACGTCGCGAGATTCAGCACGGCGGAGTTTGCGGCGCATGATCCGCGTTGTAAATAGCTGGCCGAGCACGATGGACGTGAGGGAACAAAGCGATGCGCTGCGCGAGGCGTGCGAGCAAATTGCGCGCGACAGCGGCGCCGTCGCTGTCGCTGTGGTGCTGCACGACACGGAGACTGGCTTTCGCTTCGAGCATCACGCAGATCGACCGTTCCACGCCGCGAGCACGATCAAAGTCGCCATCCTGCTCGCGCTCTTCAAAGCGATCGATGACGGCCGCGCGCGCGCCGACGATCCATTGCACGTGCGCAATCGCTTCCTCAGCGGCAGCGACGGGACGCCCTTTCAGTGCGATGCCGTGTCGGACGGGTACCCGCAGCTGCATCAATTAATCGGGCGCACCGCCAAAATCGGCGCCCTCGCAGATTCGATGATCACTTCGAGCAGTAATCTTGCGACCAATCTGCTCCTAGATTTCCTGACCGTGGATTACACCCGGTCCGTCCTGCACGAAGCGCGCGTGGAAGGAGTTGATCTTCGCCGCGGAGTGGATGACGAACGCGCCTTCGAGCAGGGCATGAACAACGAGACGACTGCCTCCGGAATGGTCGATTTGTTCAGCGCTTTGCGCGGGGAATTTTTATCGAAGCCAGGCCGGGACGCCGTCATTGGTATCCTCGTAAAGCAGCGGTTCAACTCGATGATTCCCGCGCCGCTCCCGGCCCACGTGACGGTCGCGCACAAGACCGGCGAGATCTCCACCGCCTGCCACGATGCCGGGATCGTCTACCTCCCGGAGCGGCAACCATATATCGTGAGCATCCTTACCGAAGTGACGCCCGATGCGGAGACGCGACGAGAAACCGTGGCGGCGATTTCGAAGGCTGTATTCGAATGCGTGACGGCAAAGGGATAAGTTCCTCATGGACTCGTTAGGCTTAAAAACAGTCGATGGATTACGATTGAGCGCAGCGCATCGCGCCGCCTTGCGTCCGGGCGAACCGGTCGCCGCGGCAGATGGTTCGGTGCACCATCTGCCGCGGTTTTTCTACGAAATCGAAAGCTGGTCCGCTGCGCACGAGTTACGCATCACGGCGCACTTCCGGCTCTGGGAATTGATGCTGGTCGATTGTCGCGAAGCCGACCTCTTGCTGCGGGAATTTCCACATTACGTGCCGTGCGCGGTGACACTGCTCGCCCGGTTTCTCGAGGCGCTCCGGATGGAAGCGGGCGCGCCGGTGTTTGTCAGCGCGAATGGCGGCTACCGCTCGCCCGCACATCGATTCAGCAACGTGGAAAGCATGCATCAATGGGGTACCGCGGCGGACATTTACCGGGTGGGCGACAGTTATCTCGACAACGAGAAATCACTCGACCGCTACACCCGCATCGCGACGTCCCTCGGCGCCGATGTCTTCGTCCGTCCGTTCGCCGGCGGCGACGACCACTTGCATGTCGATCTCGGGTTTGTGCGCGTGACGCCGAGAGAGTTCAGCGAGGCGGATTAATCGGCGATGAAAGATCCGGCAAAGCTGAGCGGCGGGCGGACTCATGTCGCTCCACCAATCGCGGTCATCGGACTCGAGGCGGAATTCACCCTTTACGTCGATGAGGTGAAGCGGCGGCCGGAGCATGTCTTCGGCACGCCGCAGCAGCTCATCAGCGAAAAAATGTTGCCGCGCACCGGCCGGTCATTTCAGCTGCCGGCCGGCGGTGCGATTTACTTCGATACCGGCGTGATCGAAGTGGCGACCCCGATTGTCGAGCTGGGCCCGGGCTGTTGTTACCGCGCGACCCGGCTGCTTTGGGAACAGATTCGCTACGTTCGACAGGAACTCAACCGGTGGAGTCTTCGTCACAATTGCACCGCGCGTCTTGAGGGTTTCAGCACGCACTACAATTTCTCTTTCACAAAAAGTACGCGCGGGAGCCGGCGCACGGCGCACAGACTCGGACACCTGCTCGCGCATATTCTGCCCGCGCCAGTCCTGCTGCTGGCCGCGAATCGCAAGAGTACCGCAGTGGGCGTGCGGCCTCGCGGCACACGCATCGAAGTCACGACGGACTTCACGCCGGATGCTGCGTTGATGCTCGCGACGTGCGCGTTCGTCGCCGGCGCCGCCGAGACCGCGAGCACATGGCCGACCTACCACCTCGACCAATTGCCGGCCCACAACATTCCGCGATTCGCTCCCTTCCAGCTCCGCAAACACTCATCGCGGCGCGGCTGGCGCGTCCTCGCCACGTCCCTCGCTCACGATCCATTCGCATCGGATGTGAACCTGCCAATCTGGCGACTGCGCGATGGCCGACAGCTGAGTTTGCGCAACATCGCGTCCGAGACGGCGCGTCCCTTCCGCCGCGATATTCGACGACTCAGCGACCTCGAAACGCTGCAGCACATCGAAGCGATCTTCAAAGGCGACGCGCGTTCGCTGCTTGATTTTCCCGAGCGCCCGAAATCATACGAAGACGCCGGCCACGCTTTCGACTGGGGCCGGCGCCGAGTCCGCCATTGGCCCCGCTCTGCTTACGAAAAAGTGATCCATCACGTCATCGCGCGAGAGCCGATTCGAGTCGGCGGAAAGCGGTACACGGTCCAGCGAATGCAGGGTTGGTACGAAGTCGTCTGTCGAGAATCCAAGACGAACCGCGATTGCATCTTCAATCTCGACGAGCTGGCGAAGCTCGTTGCGAGACGGCGTCGGGCGCGCAGAAAATTATGAGATCGGACCCGGCCCGCGCGAAGCAGTCATCCTGAGCCGCGCTAGACGGCGAAAGACCCCGCTCGCTCGGACTGGGTGCTCGCGTTGTGAGACGGCAGCGATCACCGGGTGGCTTCATTGCTGCCGCGCCACTCGCGAACGTGGTCGTCTTTATGCGAGGTCCTTCCTCGTCTTCGCGACTCAGGATGACAGCGGTCGCCCCCCGCGAGATTGCGACTACAGCCCCATCAGCTCGCGCACGTACTTAGCGGGCGGACTCCCGAAGGAAATTACGTCGTCGTTATACTTCTTCAGATTGAACTTATCGCCGTCGCGAGTTTTTGCGCGTTCGCGCATTTCCAAGTGCTCGGTCACGCCCACGAAATAAGTCGACAGCTGCGTGGAGCTGAGCCGCGCGCGTTTCCATTTCGCGACCGCTTCGCCTTCCTGCTGAAATCCTTCCTTCATCATTAAGTCGAGCGCTTCCTGTTCACTCATGTTCGCCGTGTGGATGCTTTGGTCGATGATCGCGTTACAGATCACTCGAAGACGCATTTTCAATTGCTGCATCTTTACCTCCGCGCCGCCGTAGCCGGCTTCCGCCATGACCTGTTCCATGTAAACAGCCCAGCCCTCGACAAAAGGTGCCGCTCTGAAAAATCGCGCGCACGAGGGTGGGCCCGCGGAATTGGTTCGCGTGCGCGAGCTGCAGATAATGACCGGGCATCGCTTCGTGCACGGTCAGGTCGCGCACCATGTAATTGTTGTACTCCCGGTAGAACGATTCTTTTCTCTCGTTAGGCCAATCTTTCGGCGTCGGCTCGCAGGCGAAGAACGTCTTGCCGTTCTTCTCCAGCGGCCCGGGCGAATCGCAATACGCGATCCCCTGCCCGCGCTTGAACTCCGGCATCACGATGACGTCCAGCGGTGATGTCGGCACCGTGACAATATCCTTCGCTTTCACGAAATCGGTCGCTTCCGCGACGACCTTCTGCGCGTAGCCGACGATCGTGTCGTCGTTCGGATGTTCTTCCGCGAGCTTGTCGAGGACACCGGTCGTCACTTTTTTGCGGTCGGCCAGCGTCGCGGCGTCCGCGTTCGGGAAATACTTTTTGTAAAGCGGCAGCGCGGTTTCGTAGATCGCCTTTTGCGTCTGCTCAAGATCGGCCCGTGCGCGTTTCGTCCCGTTCGCCCCTCGGCTGTAAGAGCCACTAACCGTGAGTTTACCCGGTGAGTGCCCGGGACCTACTATGCCGCCGTTGTTGCGGAGTGGCCCCGTGAACGTTCCATTCCCGAGCAGACTTCCGCCGTTCAAATCTAGTCCCTGGGGAAACACCATCGCCCCGTCGAGACTGATCGTGCCCGCATTCTGGCTGAACGCGTTCGCACCGTCGCTATTCATGGTGCTTCCAGTAGCTACGTCCAGCGTGCCGCCGTTGTTCGTCACTGATCCACCGCCGGTAAAGAGCAAGGTCCCGCCGTCGCTCGCGCGCAGTGTGCCCGAGTTTGTGAAGTCAGTCCCGTTTGACGTTTCAGCACGAATGACCAGAGCAGCGCCCGAGACGTTCGCGTTCATCAATCCCTGGTTGGTTATTTTCAACATGTTATCCCCGCCAGTAGCACCTGGGCTGATTCTACCTGCACCCTGGACCGTCGCGCTGGGAGCGATAGTTACCGCGTCGCCGGAGCCGATCCCGACGAGTTGGTTCAAATTGCTGTTCGACAAGGTTACAGCGCCGGTGCCTGTAAGAATACTCCCATTCCCGAACCGCAGGACTGAGTCTGAGACGGTCGAATTGAGAGTTACGCTGCCGTTGTTTGTAAACGTGCCCGCGACTGAAAGCTCTTCCCCATCCGCGATCGCAACTAGTCCTGTGCTGGTGACATTCGAAAGTACGCCACCACTTGCGTTAACGCCAGCCCCGCGGATTGCGCCGGTGCCGCTGCTGCCGGTAAGAACTGTTCCAGCGGCGCAGCGCAAGGTGGCGCCGTTCCCAACGGAGGAGAGGGCGATGGACCCGTTATTCACGAAGGTTCCTGCCAGCGTGATGGCTTCCTGGTCTGGAATCGCAATCAAGCCAGTGTTAGTCAGACTGCTAAGAACTCCGCCGCTACCGCCTGGTCCCATCGCCGCCGATGGTGCCGTTGCCGGCGGTGGTCAGGGTACCGCCAGTAACCGTGACGCCAAGAGCAATGCGCACCTTGCCGTTTTCGATTGCGTTGATCGTGCCACCGGAGTTGTTCACGGCTGCAATCCCGCCGAAGCCATGCTCCCGCAGGCGCCCAGAATTTCGCACTCGCAAGGTTCCATCGTTCGTTAGGTCCGCCCCAACGTTGGTCGATAAACCTATTTGCAGGAAATTATTAGGCTGCGTCGCCTCGATCAGGCCATGGTTCACATAGTTCAGCAGGTGCTCGTTGCCGCCGAAGAACCCAAGATTCATCTGACCCGCGCCGCGAACGATGCCACCTGCATTGATCGTGAAGGTAAACCCGTCAGCGGTCCCCGAGATGTAGTTAGTGGCACTATCACTCATCAGCACAAGCCCAGTCCCTGTTAGTCCCGAACCGCTGCCTGCGCGCAGCTGGCTGCGGTCGGCAGTTGAATTCAAGGTCAGCGTGCCGCCCAACACGACCGCGCCGTTCGAAGTCACATTAGAATTGTTCTGGACATTTAGCGTTGCGCCGCTGGCCAGGCTCAGGCTCTGAATGGCGACGCCGATCCCGAGCGTGCAAGGCGCCGGGTTGGCGATGCTGCCGTTGTAAAGCGGGCTGTTATCGGGAACGGCATTCCCATTAATGACGACGAAATGGCCGTTATTCGGATAGGCCGTGGTGCTCCAGCCTCCATCCTGCTCCCAGATGCCCCCGCCGAGATAATTGGCCGTGTAAGTGCCACCAAATGCGGCAGCGGGGATGACGACGGCGGCCACGAGCAGAGTCAGCGCTGTGGAATAAAATATCTTTCCCATAGAGTAGTTCTCGATTACGGCCACTCTTAGCTGCCTTGGCGTGCGTCCGCTATCTGCCGATCGGCAGGTCTGCAACGGTACGATCCTTGACGGCCGTTCACGCTTTACGTAAAAATTACGGTCGCCGATTCCCCGCGCGATGAACTCACTTCCCTCCAAGGATTGGCTGCGGCTGCAGCGCTTCCTGCTCGGACTGCATTCCGCCCCCGGCCTGGGCGAGCTGCCCGGCGCGATTTTGAAAGGGCTGCGCGAAGCCATCGCTTACGATTCCGCCAGCATTCAGGATGACCGCGGCGATATTCGACGCCTGCCCTGGCTTTATGCCGATCAGTCCTGGCATCCATCCCTCACGCCGGGCGCGGAGCTGGGGGTCAGGATGATGTCGCGCTGGGACCCGGCGTTTCACTTGTTTCGTGAAGCATTCTTCGCGGTCAGCGCGGAGCACCATCCGCATACCGCTTACTACCTCCGGACCGGCGACGGCTCGGCTCGCCGGCTGTCGGACCTGGTCGGGATGCGCGCACTCCGGCGCAGTCAATTTTACAACGAAATCTCGCGCAAAAATCGCCTGCGCCATCAGCTCACGATCTTCGTTCCGATCCACGGAGCGCACACGCTCATCGTCGCGGCGTGCCGCGAAAGTCCGGATTTTTCCGATCGCGATCGAGCCGTAATGGAGCTCATGCGCCCACATATCGCGAATGCCTGGCGCCGCGCGCTCGATTACGGCCGGCAGCGTGGGCGCTACCGGCAGTTGGCCGCCGCTTCGAACCTGGAGGACACCGATTTTTGCCGCGATAAATTCCGCGAGCTCGGGCTGACCGCGCGAGAGGCTGACGTGGTCCTCTGGGTAACGCAAGGCAAGACGAACGAGGAAATCGGGATCATCCTCGGCTTAACGCGGGGCACGGTGAAATTCTACGTCGGACGGGTCCTCGCGAGGCTCGGTTGCGAGACGCGGACCGCGCTGGCGCGCGTCGCGATGGAAACGCTCAACCGTAGCGCCGCTTCCGAGTTCGCCGGCTTCGCCCGCGAAACGGATGAGCCTGGGCAGCGTTTGGCGAATAACCCGCGCTGATCACGGCTCGTGCAGCGCGATGCTGGAGCCGACCCACGTTTTATTCTTGTTGAATTTGACTCCCATCATCGCCCCCTGGCTCATCCGCACGAGGTTGTTCACGAGCATCGGCTCGCCGCCGTCCGGCCACAGGAACATCATCCGTAGCTCGGCCTTTGAGGAGGCCCCATCCGGCGTCGGCACGCACTCCGCGTAGGTGACCTTCTTCTGCAGGATCCAGTCGTGGGGCGACGGCAAAGCGTGCAGTTTCTGCTCGTTCGGCGCGAGGTCGACGCCGAGTCCGGAGAAGGAATAGAGCGGCTTCAAGACGTAGTCCGCCAACGACTCGTTAGGCGGAAACTCATCCGCGAAATACGCGGACGAGGCATATTCCGTTTCGAGAGTCGGCAGCGCGTGTTTGCTGATCCGGAAGTACCAGTTCGGGTGGCCGATCCATTGAACGTCGATGTGATCCTGGAAATCGAACTGGAGGTTCAGGTCGGCTCGTCGCAGCAGTTCGTCGAAGATCACGCGGTTATAGATCCGCTCAATCCGCACGTCGCGCCCGTCGCGCGCGTAGAATAGTTCCCGGCCGCGTTTCATCACTTCGGTGACCGAAACCGACCGCACGCCAAGTAACGACTCCGTGCAGGCA
>JALYZW010000173.1 GCA_030945725.1 Verrucomicrobiota bacterium
CGGATGCTCCGCGCGGCGATCGATGCCGCGCCACCACCGATGATCGGGACGCGGCGGCTAAAGCTTTTTTACGCGACGCAATCCCGGGGTGACGCGCGACGCGCGCTCGACCCGCCGAAGTTCGTTCTCTTCGTCAATCAGCCGAAACTGTTGAGCGACAATTACGCGCGGTACCTCGAAGGTCGCATTCGCGCGGCGGAGCCATATCCGGGGATGCCGATCCAGATTAGCTGCCGCGCGCGCAGCGAATCTGCCGATAATTAAGTGGGCTCGCGCGGTGCTTTAGGCGCCGGTCTTTGAACATTCGCAAATCAACCATGTCTTACCCTTTTCTATGAAATCGACGCAGGAAATCACCCAGGAAGTCCAGGAACTAGGCCAATGGATTCCGGCCTTGCGCGAGCAGGTCGGCCACGTCGTCATCGGCCAAAAATATCTCGTCGACCGCTTGTTGCTCGGCCTGCTCGCGAACGGCCACATCCTGCTCGAGGGCGTGCCCGGTCTCGCGAAAACGCTCACCGTGAAAACCATTGCGGCCTGCATCCAAACCGGATTTCAGCGGCTCCAGTTTACTCCCGATCTGCTCCCCGCGGACTTGATCGGAACGCTCATCTACAACCCGCGATCGGGAGAATTCACGACCAAATTAGGGCCGTTATTTTCGAACCTGATTCTGGCCGACGAAATCAACCGCGCGCCGGCCAAGGTGCAGAGCGCGCTGCTCGAGGCGATGCAGGAACGTCAGGTCACGATCGGCGATACGACTTATCCTCTCGCCGATCCATTCCTCGTTCTCGCAACGCAAAACCCGCTCGAGCAAGAAGGCACCTACCAGTTGCCGGAAGCGCAGCTCGACCGCTTTATGCTCAAGCTCCACGTCGGCTATCCGCAGAAATCCGAGGAGCGTCAGATCCTCGATTTGATGGCCACTTCGAACCCCGATCTGCACGTCAGCGCGGTGGTCGATCCAAAGCAAATCATCGCCGCACGGTCGGTCGTGAACAGCATTTATATCGACGATCGCGTGAAGGATTACATCGTCGACGTGGTCTGGGCGACACGCGAACCCGCTTCCTACAACCTGAAGCTCGACGGCCTGATCCGCTACGGTGCGTCACCGCGCGCGACCATTTTTCTCGCGCTCGCCGCGCGTGCTCACGCATTTCTCAACGGTCGCGGTTACGTCACTCCGCAAGACGTGAAAAGCATCGGCCTCGACGTCCTGCGCCACCGCGTGATCGTCAGCTACGAAGCCGAAGCGGAAACGATCACGAGCGAGACGATCGTCGAGCGCATCTTTGCCGGCCTGCCGGTCCCGTGATGGGTAGCAGCGACGAAAGCAATGTCATCCCGAGCGAAGTCGAGGGACCCCGTGGCCTAAAGAATGACGTGCCATGTCAGCTCAAAATTACTTCGTGTATATCGTGACCAATCCCGATCGACACACGGCGCTATACATCGGTGTCACCAACGATCTCGAGAACCGCACAAGCGAGCATTCTCTTCATCGCGGTAGTCAATTCACAAAACGATACAACGTGAGCAAGCTGATTTACTTCGAGGCGTTTCCTGATCCGACGTCCGCCATCTCGCGAGAAAAGCAGCTCAAGAATTGGAGTCGCGCAAAAAAAGAAGCGGATTGGCGGGATTTGATTCTTGAAATGCATTCTACGAAACCTCGCGGAGGTCATCGGTAATGGCGCGGGGTCCCTCGACTTCACTTCGTTCCGCTCGGGATGACGTCCAAAGCACGCCGGCTGCGATCCTGAAGAAGATTCGCGCGCTCGAAATCAAGACACGCGGCCTGGTCGAAACAGCACTGGCAGGCAATTACCACAGTGTCTTCAAGGGCCGTGGGATGAATTTTGACGAAGTGCGCGAATATCAGCCGGGTGATGAAATTCGAGCGATCGATTGGAATGTGACCGCGCGTCTCGGCACGGCTTACGTGAAGAAATTCACCGAGGAACGCGAGCTGACGGTTTTGCTGGTGGTGGATGTGAGCGCGTCCGGCAATTTCGGAAGCGTCTCGCAATCGAAGCGCGAGCTCGCCGCCGAAGTCGCGTGCCTGCTCGCGTTCAGCGCGATTCGCAACAACGACAAGGTCGGCCTGCTGCTTTTTACCGACCGGGTCGAGCTCTTCATCCCTCCGAAAAAAGGGCGCTCGCATACGTTGCGTATCATTCGCGAGATCCTGTTTTTCCAACCGGCCGGCCGCGGCACGAAACCGGCCCTCGCGCTTGATTACATGAACAAAGTCGTGACCCGCAGAGCGGTCGTGTTTTTCGTTTCAGATTTTCAAACCGACGATTTCTCGCGCGAACTCGCGGTCAGCGGGCGCCGGCACGATTTCATCGCGGTGCATGTGCAGGATCAACGCGAAAAGGTGCTGCCGAACATCGGGCTCATCACCTTGGAAGACGCGGAGACCGGCGAGCAAATCGAAATCAACACGGCGGATCGCCGAACCCGGGAACGGTTCGCGACCCTCGCCGACGCCGACCGGACAGAACTGAATCGCGTTTTGCGCCGCAGTAACATCGATACGATCTCGCTCCGGACAGGCGAAGATTACCTGCCGGCACTGCGATCATTTTTCAAGCAACGCGAACGGCGCCTCGCCGTGCGGTGAAAGGGATGGCTTCACGATGATCAGCGCTTTTTTCTCGCCGTCATCCCGATCGGAGTCGAGGGATCCCGTAGCGGTGCGGTCGGTATTGCAACGGGGTCCCTCTACTCCGCTCCGCTCCGCTCGGGATGACGGTGGAGGTGGCGCTACGATTACGGCGGAGGCGCGGACGATATGACCTTCATCGCTGCTCAAGAATTCCACGACATCGCGCCGCCGGTCGATTATTCGCTCATCCCGACCTGGCTGGTTTTCTGCAGCGCGTTTGCCGTTCTCGCTCTGATCGGCGGAATCGTTTGGTGGATCATGCGGCTGCGAGCACGGCGGCCGGTCAGAGTGCAATCGCCCCGGGATCGCGCACTCGAAATGCTCGAGCGAATCAAGGGCGAAATCGAAGAGCGACGGCCGTATGAGTTCAGCATCGCGGTCTCGGATATTCTGCGGAGGTATGTGAGGGAGCAGTATCAATTGCCGGCTACGCGCCAGACGTCGGTCGAGTTTCTAAACGCGCTCAGTGCTTCGGCGCAGTTCTCGACGGAGGACAAAACGCTGCTCGATCATTTTCTGAACCGCTGCGACCTGATCAAGTTCGCGCGCTACGATGCGACGCGAGAGGACAGTCGCGTGCTACTCGAGGAAGCGACCCAATTTGTCCGCGGAGGTGTGCTTGAACCTGCGTGATTGGTTGCCCGCGAACAGCGCGCTGACGTTCGCGAATCCCTGGCTGCTTTTGTTGTTGCTGGTGATTCCACTGCTCGCCTTCCTGCGCGGCCGCCAGGGACAGGGGGCCGCGCTGGTTTTTTCATCGACCACGACCTTGCGGTCGCTTGGCAA
>JALYZW010000189.1 GCA_030945725.1 Verrucomicrobiota bacterium
ATCTTCAACAATCCACGTGTAGCGGTCCGGGGCAGTCTGCTGGAACGCGCCGGAGGTTAGGTCACCGTCGTCGATCATAGCATCAATCTCCGCCATTGCCTGGGCGTCTTCATCCCCAGCGACCACAGACACTCCGGCTTTGAAGCCGTAGACTTGATAATCCCAGTCCCATCTCCCACCAATCGGCGTCGGAGCGGTCCAGTCTAATTTCCCGTTAAAATAGGTCTGCATTCCCGCGGGCAACACCCCGCGATTCACGTCAGCAGGGTATCCATTGTGTTCTGCTGTGTAGGTTTCGCACGCATCGCGAACGACACGAAGGGCGTTTACAAATTTGGTCCTCCGCGTGCGTTCGCGCGCTCGCAATAGTGAAGGCAGCGCGATCACTGCCAATAGAGCGATGATCGCCACGACAATCATGATCTCCACGAGAGTAAAACCAGCAGTGCGGCGCACGCGCCAGAATGCACCACAAATCATGCCAGCGCCTCCAGATGCTCCTCAAAGGCGGTTCTGATATTCGATTTGTCTATTCCACGTTCGGGCCATCGAACACTGTTGTATATTTCGAGTGTTTGTCGCTGGACGCGCAGGCGGCGGCGCTCCAAGCGAATGGATCGAGGTAGCGATTTTAGCCGCGACTTGATGCGACTGGCCGCGCGGACTTTCACGATCCAGCAGCATCCGTCGGGAGGTATAAGCAGCTCGCTGGGACTACTTGGCGGCGATCGTCTTTAGCTGCAGCGCCTCGCGAAGATGCGGGACGAGGCGTTTCGTAAACTCGACGGAATCGCCGGCTGATAGGTGCGACCACTCGGGACAGATGAAGGTCGACAATTCGGGGAAGTCTTCGAAGTGAATGCCGGGGGCCAGCGCTTGCTGGAGCAGCCGGTCCCACGTTTGCGCGCGGGGCGTGGCTTCGTTCTCCCCTTCGCGGATCGGGCTGCTCATCGGGAAACGGATGAAGATGATTTTGCCGCCGCGGGCGCGGAGTTTATCGACCGCGGTTTTCGTGTCGACGTAACGCGCTTCGACGGCTTCTCGCATTTTCGCGGCGTAGACATCGGCAGGGATGAAGCTTGGTGGTGGCGGCGGCGTGAAGAGGCGGAGCCAGCGGTTTTTCACTTTTTCCTGGAGCGGGCCTGGTTGGGCGCAACGTTCAACCATCCGGGCGCGGCGTTCGTGATCGACCGAGCAGAAGTAGGGCGGCGGACGCGGCGGGACTTGGGCGTTCGGGCGGTCGGGGATCGGCAGGTCCTTGAGTAGTTCGCTGAGCGTGATGTCGTCCTGTTTCAAGAAGGCGAAGCTTTCCTCGAGCGGCATGGAGAGGTGATGACTGACACGTTGCGCCCAAGTCTGGCCGTGATAGCGCCGCACGGCTTTCGTAGAGGTCTCGACGAGCGGTCCTCCGGGCGCGAAGAACATGCGCGGGACGATGCTGCAAAGGACGGTGCCGTGGAAATGTGGGTCGTCGGCGAGATCGGCGAGCACTGGGTAGGCGCAACTGCCCGGGAGCGCGAGTTGGACCGGACGTTTGCCGAGACCACGTTCCAGTTCATCGAGATCCATGTCGAACCAGGCGCGGGAATCGCCGACGATGACGATTGATTCGGGTTCGACGCGGCGGCGCGCTTGCGCCCAGAGATCTTCGGTGTTGTTCAGCGTTGGTTCGTAGCCGACAGCGCGGCAATGAACTTCCCACGCCGCCGTCGCGATGAGGACGGCGACCGCCACGGTCACCGCAATGCCGCGCCACGGTAGGTCGGGAATTACCCGCTGAAACTCAGAATTGGAAGTAGATGAAGGCATTGCTGCTGCCCTGCGTGAGGATGATGGCGCAGGCCATGAGGAACCACGCGGTGGTGACGACGCCGCGCGGGAGGCGCATGACGGCGGTCTCGATGGAGATATCGCGCATTGACCAATGCGCGATGAGGAGGAAGAAGGTGACGACGGCCACCTGGAGGATTTCACGCGTGCTGAGGATGGCGTCGCCGCTGGCGTGGCGGCCGAACATTCCGCCCATGATTCGACCGGCGGTGTCGAAGTCCGAGGCGCGGAAGTAAACCCACGCGATGAGTACCGCGAGGTAGGTTGTTAGGCCGATGAGTAACTTCACGCCGAGGTTCTCAGTCCACGGCGCGTCTTTGATGAACGCTTTCAGTAGCCGCTCGATCGCGAGATACGAGCCATGCAGCAAACCCCAGACGACGAATGTCCACGCCGCACCGTGCCAGAGGCCTCCGATGAACATGACGATGATGAGGTTGATCATCGCGCGCGCGGCGCCACTGCGATTTCCGCCTAACGGGATGTAGAGGTAGTCGCGCAGGAACGTGGAGAGCGAGATATGCCACCGCCGCCAGAAATCCGAGAAGCCCACGGCGGCGTACGGGAACCGGAAGTTGTCGCGAAGATGGAAGCCGAGGGAGAGTGCCGCGCCGATCGCGCAGATCGAGTAGCCCGCGAAGTCGAAGAAGATTTGGCCAGCGAACGCGAGCACGCCGATCCACGAATCAAGCGCAACGAGCGGACCGCCGTAGCCGAAGACGCGATCGGCGGAACCCGCGAGTAACGTGTCGGCGAGCACGACTTTTTCGAAAAGGCCGAGCGTCATCAGCAACAAGCCCCAGAGGAAGCGACCCTTCTGCGGTTGCGGCGGCGCTTCGAGCTGCGGGAGGAAATCGCCGGCGCGGACGATCGGTCCCGCCACGAGCTGCGGGAAGAATGAAACAGCCAGCGCAAAATCGCGCAGCGAGCGTGTCGGTTTCATGACGCCGCGGTAGATATCGAGCGTGTAGGAAAGGGAGTGAAAGGTGTAAAAGGAAATGCCGATCGGCAGGAAGACATCGAGATGTGGAGGCTTGTATTGAATGCCGCCGCGCGCGAGCACCCACGTGAAATTCTCGAGCAGGAAGTTCCCGTACTTAAAGAACCCGAGCATGCTCAGGTTCACCACCACGCTGATGACGAGCCACACCTTCCGCTCCTGCGGGCTCTGCCGTTTGCCCATCTGCCGACCGAGATAGAAGTCCAGCGCAGTCGTCGCGAAGAGCAGCGCCGCGAAAGGCGGATTCCACGCGCCGTAGAAGAGATAGCTCGCGACGAGCAGTAGATTCTTGCGCCCTTCCCACGAGCGCATCGTCCAATACGCGCTCAGGACGAGCGCGAAAAAGGCGACGAACGTGAGCGAGTTAAACAGCATCCGCGAATCGGCTTAGGCGATTCGCAGCGGGATTCTCAAGGACTTTTATTGCGGAATTTGCGCGCGGTTTGCGCCGATTCGTGCGTAAAAATCTAATCCGTTTTGGCGATTAAGGCAGAGCGGCCGAGCGCGTTTGCTCCACCCGACGCACCGCGATGGCCGCCACATCATCATCTAAAGATGGCAATTTTTGACGCGAAAAGTGTCATACATTCGCTGCAGGTTCACGGCGGTATCGGTGAATCGACCGTCGCGGCCTGATAATGAAATGCATCACTTCACGCATCTCGGGAAATCGCAGCACGCCATCGAAGGGAGTGTCGTACCGAGGTTTGTCGAGTGCCTGCAAACGCCTCCCTCTAAGATGGCAACTTTAGATACTAAATATGATACTCTGGATGCGAAATGAGGGCATTTCGGCTCATGTGAGACATCTTCCATTGGGCTCTCCTCCCTCGTGAGATCACGTTAGGTCGCGTCAGACTAAATGGGCGAAAACGGCAAGAAAGTGTTAACAGCCGATCGCTCTACCACTGAGCTACTCAGGATCGTGGCGGTCGCTTGACGCCGTATATCTGGCCCACCGCGGATTGCGCGGCAAGTGGTTTCGGCGCCGCTGCCATCTCGGCCAGCCAGATTCGAATTTTGGGTTGCGTTCGGGATCGTGACCCGCATAGTAGGCGCATCGAGACGCGGGGTGGAGCAGCCTGGTAGCTCGTCAGGCTCATAACCTGAAGGCCGCGGGTTCAAATCCCGCCCCCGCAACCATTCGGACTCCGCACCTGCCCGCGAGCATCCGCCCGGCCCGCGCTTGCGTTCAGCCAGCCGAGCGTTTCTTCTGCTGCGGTGGCGGCGCGCGATTCGAAGTCCGGCAAAATCCTGGTGGGGACCGCGAGT
This sequence comes from Verrucomicrobiota bacterium, assembly GCA_030945725.1. Taxonomy (GTDB): domain Bacteria; phylum Verrucomicrobiota; class Verrucomicrobiia; order Chthoniobacterales; family UBA10450; genus JALYZW01. The sequence goes on from JALYZW010000189.1 coordinate 4,103, forward strand.
TGGTCCGATCCGGGGTTCGTCGCGCATTGGTATCCGAAAGGGATGGCGGCCGGCGATCGGCTGGCGTGGTATGCGCAGCAGTTTGAGATGGTCGAGGTGAACTCGACGTTTTATGCCGTGCCAGACGCGCGGATGGCGGAACGCTGGTGCCGCAGCACGCCGGAGCCGTTCACATTTGACGTAAAGTTGCATCAGCTTCTGTCGCGCCACGCGACGACGGCGAAAATGCTGACGCCGACGCTGCGCCGCCTCGCGGAAACGGATGCGAAGGGCAGGGTGGAACTGACGCCGAAGCTCGAGGCAGCGGCGGTGAAGGAGTTCCTTCGGCCGGTCGAAATCCTGCGCGGGTTCGGGAAGCTCGGCCTCTTGCTGCTGCAACTCTCGCCCGCGTTTTCGCCGCGGAAGCATGAGCTCTCCGAGCTGGACCATCTCTTGCACTCGTTAGGCGGATATCGGACGGCGGTCGAGTTTCGGAACCGAAACTGGTTCGAAGGCGAGCGCGCGGCCGAGCTGCTCGCCTTCATGCGGAAACACGCGGCGACCCTGGTCTCGGTCGACGCGCCGACGGCGGAGCATTTCACAATCATGCCGCCGGATTTTGATGAGATCACCAATCCGGAGACGGCTTATCTGCGCCTCCATGGCCGGGACGCGCGCGCTTACACGACGGGGAAGACGGTCGCGGCGCGTTTCAATTACGACTACAACGAGAAAGAAATCGACGAAGTGGTGGAACGCAGCAAGAAACTGGCGAGGGGAGCGGACGAAGTTCATGTCGTGTTCAACAACAACGCGCTCGATTACGCACCACACGCGGCGGCGCGGATGCGCGCGGCCTTGGGCCAGATTGTCGCCGCGCCGGCTCGCGCCGGGACGCTGCTTTAGGTAAGGTCGTGGCTCGTGGATGAAGTGACACCCACCCCATCACCGCTGGAAGGTCCGCCCCTGCCAGGTCCATTGGCGCGCTTTAAGGGGTGGCTCGTCTCACATCACATGACTTTGATGGCGATCAATGACACCCCCCACTCGATCGCGCTCGGTTCGGCGATCGGTATGTTCTTTGGCTTCACGCCGCTATTGAGCATCAAGACGCTCGGCTCGATCGGCACGGCGTGGGTGTGTCGGTCGAACAAAGTCGCGGCCGCGATCGCGGTGACCTTGCATGACGTGATCCTGCCCTTCATGCCGGCGATTTACTTTTTCGAATACAGGATGGGTTACTGGATCCTGCACGGAACCGTGCCGCACCGCCGGCTGAAAAATCTCGGATGGGCCGATTACTTTAACTGGCACGCATTTTCGCGCTGGGTATGGCCAACGCTGGTCGGATCGTTGTTCCTGGCGGTGCCCTTTGCGCTTGGGGTTTATTTCCTGCTCCGCATGCTCGTAAGCCAATCGCAGGCGCGACGAGCGGCCGCCCAGTCTGCGTAACCGGCGCGCGCACTTTTTGCAGCCCGCGGCACGGGAGTTGCATCAAGAACCGAAAACGGTCCGTGTTTTTCCGGCACCATGCTGGAGGAGCGCGGCGCTCGCCTAACAAAATATGAAATCTTTGATCGTCCTCCTCTCTGGCTTCCTGCTCTGCTCCTGCGCAGATATGTTCGTCACGAATTCCACCGTCGGCGGCTCGAGCAGCGCGAGCACGGTGGCAAGCGATCCGAAGGATTTCGGCGGCATGAACGGCGTGCACATGGTGACCAATTGCGGCATCGGCGCCTACGGTCCGCGCGCGATTTACATCCGGCCATTCTGCATCGACACCGCCATTTTCCGCGGCGACGAAGCTGCTTCCGAAGGGGAGATGCCAATCCGGAAGGCGCTCACGCCGATTCAGTTCGCCGGCCGCCTCAAAGAGCAGATGGAAAAAATGGCGCCGACCCGCGTGCTGCGCGACGGCGAATCGCCGCGCGTCGGCTGGCTGGTGGACGGCGAGTTTACGCTCGTAGACGGCGGCAGTCCGCTCGGACGATTCTTCCTGGGCCATTTCGGGGTCGGCCGATCCGTTCTCGCCATGCACGTCCGCGTGACCGATGTGGAGCGGGGTGCGGTGGTTTATGAATTTGATGTCGCGGGCGGGAGCCGGATGCAAGGCAAGCTCGGCACGGTCCGCGCGAGTGGTCTCGGCAAAGCGACTCCGTTCGACTTGCAGAACGCTGCGGAACGAATCTACCTGGCCCTCAGCCCGGATGCGTTCCGTTACGGCGCGCGCTCGGACGTGAGCCTGCGCTAATCGCAGCGACGATCTAGCGACAATCGCGCGATCGGCTACGCGGCTTCGCGACCGGGATTGCGGTTGCCAATCAATTGGCACCGATTAAGGTCAGCCGCTTGAGACTTTCTGTCCGCTTTGCGCCGCGCTTTCGCGTCTTTTTTTGCACTCTTGTCCTCGCCTTGATCGGCGGCCGCACAGCTGGGGCCGCGCGCGCCTTTGCGGTCGTCGATTCGCAGACCGGCTTTGTTTTAGCCGAGCAGGATTCGAAGGCAAAAAGGCAGGTGGGCAGCCTCACCAAAATCGCAACCGCGATGGTGGTGTTGGATTGGGCGGAGCATAAAGGCGGCAATCTCGCTCAAACCGCGACCGTTCCGCCGGAAGCATTTGTCGGCACCGGCGAGAATAACGTGGGCTTTCAACCGGGCGATACGATCGCGTTGCGCGATCTGCTTTATGCGGCCCTCATCCAGTCCGACAACGTCGCGGCCTACACGCTCGCTGCGCATGTCGGCCAGGCGCTCCAATCGGGTGGCGCCGCGCCGGTCGCGAACGCTGGCTCGGTAGCACTGTTCGTGGGCCAGATGAATGCGCTCGCGAAACAGCTCAACATGCAGCGCACGCGCTTTCTGAATCCGCACGGAATCGACGCGAGCGAGCAGCCTTTCTCGAGCGCTCTCGATATGGCGCGGCTGACGCGCTACGCGATGAACAAAGCGGCGTTTCGTTTCTATGTTTCGCAAAAGGAACGCCAGATCACTTTCGAGAGCGGCGGGAAAAAGCGCGGGTATCTGTTGCGCAACACGAACGAGCTTCTCGGCACAAACGGCGTCGACGGCGTGAAGACCGGCACCACGGCTCGCGCGGGCGAATGCCTCATCTTGTCGTCTCATCGCGAAGCCGAGGTGAAGCAGGAAGGCACCACGACATACGTCACGCCGCGACATTTGATCATCGTCGTGCTCGGGAGCGCCGACCGCTTCGGCGAAGGCGCGCAGCTGCTCGCGCGCGGTTGGCAGCTCTACGATCAGTGGGCTGCGACTGGCCGTGTCGTTGATCCGAAGCGCACGCTCTAATCTTCCGCAGCGGCGATGACGAAGCCTCGCAT
>JALYZW010000190.1 GCA_030945725.1 Verrucomicrobiota bacterium
GAGTTGCTGCACGAGAAATTGTCGTTCTGGCGGACGTGGCGGCTGGTCTGGAGTCGCGCCGCATGGCAGCGCGATTTTCAAGCCGACATCGAATCGAAATTGCGAGAGACGATTCAGCCGCAGATCGAAAACGCGGTGCAGCTTTTGGAAACGGATCTCCGCGGCTTGTGGCCGCAGTTGCAGGAAACCCTCGAAGCACAATTCGCCGCGGACGGCCGGACGCGGGTTGGAAACAGCGTGCCGGATTTCGCGCGCCAGCGCCGTGAATTATTGCAATCGGTCCAGCTTACCCTGGCCGAACGCGTCGCGGGCAAAGCGATCGAAGAGCAGCTGGAGCGAATGTTTAACGAGACCGCGACGTGGCTGAGGCTGCCGGCCGGCGTGGCCGCCGCGGGCGGGATCGTCACAATCATCGCGGCGATGAGCAGCGCCGCCGTGGCGGATGTGACCGGCGTTCTCGCCGCATCTGCGGCGGTTATCGGCACCGTCGTCGCCTTCAGTCAGCGGCGAAAAATCCTGAATGCATACGAGCGGGAGATGGACAAGAAACGGACGGAGTTGACGCAGGCAATCGAGCGTCAAATGGAGCACGCGATCGCGTTGTTCTACAAAGAAATCGGGGTGGCGTTTCAGCCGCTCTCAGCCTTTTGCACGGCCGAGCGGGAGCGTTACGAGCCATTGGTGAAGCGAGCGGATGCGCTCAAGACGGCACTCTCGCGCATAACATTCCGGCTCGGGGCCGGCGCAGCCGCCGACGTGGCGGACGTCGCCTCGTCATCCTGAGTCGCGGTCCACAACGACGATGCGCCGCGGTCATCCGGAGCCGCGCAGACGACGAAGGATCTCACAAAAGCAGGACGACTGTTGCCGGTGGAAGAGCAGCAACGAAGCCGCGGGACCATTGCTGCGGTGCCATAACGCCAACGCGCAGGCTGAATCGGCGAGGTCCTTCACCGTCTACGCGGTTCAGGATGAGCGGGCTTCTGCCGTTCGGCGCACCTAACGAGACGGCAACCCGTCGAAAGTTCGCTTCGGATACGCGCTCAGCTCGGTTAAGCCCGGCTACTTCTTTTTCTTATCCGTCGTTTCCTGCACGACACGCTGTTCGAGCTGTCGCTTCGCGATCACGAAATTGTTGTTGTCGCCGAAGTTTCGCCACGGACCCGGCGGGATGTCACGCACTTCCACAAACTGCCAGTCCGTCACGTCGGTCGGTTGCAGACCGAGGTAATCGCGCACGGCCGGCGAAACATCGAGTCCGGCGCCGCGGTTCAAGTTCGGTTTCGGCCGCTCGTTCTGAAAAACGTACTGGAAATGATCGGTGCGAAATGGCCCGCAATCTTCCCATTGCGCGTAGCAGACGCGGTTTCCTTTCCGAATCGCGAGCCAGCGATCCTTGCAGACGGAGTGCCCCTGCTCGGTGAACGCCTGTCGAAACCACGGAATCACGAGCGCGGCTTCCGGCTTGAACTGGCCGTGCGTGACGTCGTTATACGGGAGCGCGCAGTAGAACGGGTTCTGCCGGGGCGTGAACGAAACAGGAATGTAATTGCGCCGCGCGCCCGCGTCCGGCGTATCGAAGCCGCCGTAGTGCGAAGTCCATTCCGCGTCCCAGGAGCTCTTCACATTCGGGACGGGATTGTTGCCGCCGGCTGCCTCGCCAATCCAGAAGACCGTCGTCACGATGTTCGTCTTCCAAGCGTAGCGCGTCACGCTACTCGTGCGCGAGGTTGTCGGCACGAACACCTGCGGTTCCACCTTCAGGAGCGCCTGCTCGCGTAGCTTCACAGCATATTTCGCGAAGTCCGCGCTGCTCTCGTAAGGCGACTGCCCGGCCGCGCCGAGAACACCGCCCACGAGCAGCAGGAAAACCGTAAAAAATCTTTTCATTACCCTCACTGCGACCAACCTTTTATTCGAAAAACAGAACACCGGCAAGCGACTTTCCCTCGCTACAGACCCCGCTGCCAGGCTCCAAAATTGATGAAGCAGGGACTATTCCACCTTCAGTTCCGGCTAATCAGCGTATCGTGAACGACGTCGCTCTCGCTCGGATGATCCAGCGTGAAATGCAGGCCGCGGCTTTCTTTCCGGCTCAACGCTGAGTCCACGATCAACGCGGCGACGGTAGCGAGGTTGCGCAGTTCCAGCAAATCGACACTGATCTTGAAGTTCCAGTAAAAGTCGTGGATTTCGCGCTGCAGATTTCGCAATCGCGCGCTAGCGCGCTGCAGGCGCTTGTCGGTCCGCACGATCCCGACGTAATCCCACATTAGTCGGCGGATCTCGTCCCAGTTATGATAAATCACCACCAACTCATCCACGTTTTGCACGTCGCCCGCCTTCCATTCGGGTAGGATTAGTGCGCGCGTGATGAGGGAGGGCGGCGGCGTGCGGACCGCGCTTTCGACCGCGCGATGCGCGATCACCACGCCTTCCAAAAGTGAATTGCTCGCCAACCGATTCGCACCGTGCAAACCGGTGCAGGCGACTTCCCCCACCGCGTATAATCCCGGCAGCGTCGTCGCGCCGTTCACGTCTGTCTTGATCCCGCCGCACTGGTAGTGCGCGGCCGGCACCACCGGTATCGGCTGCTTCGTCATGTCGATCCCGAACTGCAGGCAGGTCTCGTAAATGTGCGGGAAACGTTCGCGCAAAAATTCGGGCGGCTGATGTGTGATGTCGAGGAAGACGCACTTCGCGCCCGCGCGTTTGATCTCGGCGTCGATCGCCCGCGCCACGATGTCCCGCGGCGCGAGCGATCCCTGCGGATGATAGCGCGGCATGAAATCTTCGCCGCAGCTGTTGCGCAGAATGCCGCCTTCGCCGCGGACCGCCTCCGAAATCAGGAATGATTTCGCCTCCGCGTGGAAGAGACAGGTCGGATGAAATTGGACGAACTCCATGTTCGCGATCACGGCGCCGGCGCGCCACGCCATCGCGACTCCGTCGCCGGTCGCGATGTCCGGATTTGTCGTATAGAGATAAACTTTTCCGCAACCGCCCGTCGCGAGCACCAGCCGGTCCGTTCGGATCGTGTCGACCCGCTCTTGAATTTCATCGAGCACGTAAACGCCGAGGCACCGATCCTCCGTCGCGAAGCCGAGCTTGCCCGCCGTGATCAAATCGACGGCCATGTGGTTCTCGAGCAGCGTCACGTTTGGCGCGCGGCGCAACTCGCGCAGCAGCGTCCGCTCGATCTCCTTTCCGGTGACGTCCTGCACATGCAGCACGCGGCGTTTCGAGTGCCCGCCCTCGCGTCCGAGATCGAGCTCGCGATGGCCATCGACTTCGCGTTCGTCGAAATGCAAGCCGAGCTCGACGAGCTCGCGGATTCGCGCGGGTCCTTCGGTCACAATCGTCCGTACCGTCGCTTCGTCGCACAGGCCCGCGCCCGCTTCGAGGGTGTCACGAACATGGAGCTCGATGCTGTCCTCCTCGCTCGAAACACAGGCCACGCCGCCCTGCGCCCACGCCGTGTTCGAGTCCGCGCCTTTTCGTTTCGTGATCACGGCGACACTTCCGTGTTTCGCGGCTTTCAGCGCAAAGCTGAGTCCGGCAATCCCGCTGCCGATCACGACGAAATCGTAATCCTTCATCAGAGTCGCAGGTTGTCGATCAGTCTGGTCTGGCCAAAGAAAACCGCGATCGCAAGCAATGCGTTCGCGTTCGCTTCGTCAATTGGCTCGAGAGTATCCGCGTTAACCAGCTCCACATAATCAACCCGCGCGAGCGGCGCCTGTTCGATCGTCTCACGCGCAGAGCGCACGATCGTCGCGACCGAGGTTGTCCCCGCCTGCACAGACTCTCGCGCCGAAACCAGCGCGCGATAAAGCACCGCCGCCTGTTCACGTTCGACACTACTCAGATATTGATTCCGCGAGCTAGCGGCCAGTCCGTCCTCTTCGCGGACCGTCGGGACGCCGATGATGTCGGTCCGAAAATCAAGGTCGCGCACCATTCGGCGAATGATCGCCAATTGCTGAAAATCCTTTTCTCCGAAGACCGCGCAGTCAGGCCGAAGGAGGTGAAACAATTTGGTGACCACCGTGCAGACGCCGCGGAAATGACCGGGCCGCGATGCGCCACAAAGCCGGCGCGATAGCTTCGTTTCTTCGACGAAGACCGACGGATCGTCGGCGTACATTTCCCCCGGCGCCGGCCGAAAAATGAGGTCGACTCCCGCTTCGCGGCAGACCGCCTCGTCCGTCGTCTCCGGTCGCGGATATTTCTCGTAATCGCCGCCCGGTGCGAACTGCAGTGGGTTCACAAAAATGCTCACCATGACTTCGCCGTCGACACCCGCCGCTGCCCGCGCCACGCGAATCAATTCGATGTGCCCGCGGTGCAAAGCACCCATCGTAGGCACAAGAACCTTGCGTGCGCCGACCGGCTCCGTTCGCTTCCACAGGTCCGCGATGTTGGTGAAGATTTGCATTCGTTAGGTCGTCCTCGGTTCGATCCAGATCGCCTGGCGCGCAAATCGAAATCGCCGGTGTCCGAACTTCGTCCAACCCGCGCGTTCCGCGAGCGCACGGAGTTCCGCGAAGGAGAACGAACGCGCCGCGGAGAGCCGCCCATCCGTCCGCGTCATGGGCTCACGAAAAACGAGCGCCGTCAGCAAATACACGCCCGCAGTCGCGAGCGCGCCGCGGCGCAGGTCTGCCACAAGGGTGCAACGGCGAGAGAGATCCCGCGCGCGCGCCAGCAAACGGGCCGCGTCGGTTTCGCTGAAATGATGCAGCGCAAGCGAGCAAAGAACGATGTCGAACTTTTCGTCGCCTTCGAAAGAAAGCACATCGGCTTTAACAAATTCGATCTCGGGATAGTTCGTGCTCAAAGCCCGCGCGATCTCCAGCGTCGATCGTTGCTGATCGACGGCCGTCACCCGAACCGACGCCCCGGCTGCTCGCGCGTGGTCCACGATAAGCCGCGGGATGTCGCCGGATCCCGTCGCAAGATCCAGGATCCGTACGGAATCGCCCCGTGAAATCCAACGCTCCAAAAACCGCCGAACAAGCGCGTAACTGCCGAAGAAGCGGTTGAGATGCCGCAGGTTGCGGAGATCTACCTCTAGCTCTGGCGAGACCGGTTGCGGCCGATCCATTAACTCCGGCGCCTCCGAGTCGAAGTCGCGCTTCAACGTGAGATCATCGCAGAAAGCGTTGCCACGAATCGGGCAGCGTTGCGGTTTCGATCTCCGCCGCGATCCGTCCCTCGAAGTCCGCGCGAAACGATGTGCTCGTTCCGTAAACCATGATCGCGTCTTCGGATCCTTCGACGCGCAACGCGTGCGCGACGCCCGCGGGAATCACGATCGCAACGTTGTTTCCACTTCGATGATTGTCGCCATCGATCCAGAACCGCATCGTCCGCGGTGGCATCCCGGCGCGGATGTCGCGCAGCAACATTTCCACGACGCCTTGCACGAAAAACATTACGTCCCATTGCTCGTGCTCGTAGCGGCGGAGCGAAAAATTTTGCGGTTCGTCGAGGAAGAGACGCCGCATCCAATCGGCAGTCGACGCTTCCGGCGGAATGCTCGGCGGATGCACGTGGAAACCTTTCGCGGTGAGCGCGAACATTCGCGCGCTTGCCCACTGTTGGGGCCAAAGCCCAATCCGCGAGAGCGGGCCTTCGTCGCGACGCGCGAACTCGCCAAACGATCCGCGATGTCGCTGCGGATAGATTGTGCGCCGGAAAATCTCGACGCCTGGAATCCAAACGTCCCGCACCTCGGCCCGCGCGCGATCGGCGGCGGCGAGCTGGCCCGCTTCAATGCCGATGTCGCTGACTTGCTGCGCAAAAGAAGCGGCGGCGTAGTCGCGCATCGCCAGTTCGCCGCGGCCGGCATCCGACAGTCCGCGCCAAAGTTCTTTGTTGTCGTCGCTCATCGCGGATCAGTGGCCTAACGAGAAGTCGGCCCGTTCACGGGAAAGGTTCGGGTTGTAATACGGATCGTTCGCCAGGATTTCCGCCCATCGTTCCTGCATCACGTTAGTTTCCATCGGCTCGATACTGCGGCGCCGTGACGCAGATTCATGGTGGTAAAGCTTCGCGAACGGCGTGTAAACAACGAGATAGCCAGCCCGCCTCATCTTCAGGCAAAGATCGACATCATTAAAGGTGACCGGCAGCCGTTCTTCGTCGAACCCGCCGACCTCGTCAAACACATCGCGCCGCGTCAGCAGGCACGCGCCGGTGACCGCGCTATAATTCCGCGTCGCCTGCAATTGGCGGCACACGCCAGGCGACTCGGCCGGAAATCCACGGAAGGCGTGCTCCGCAATTCCACCGACCCCGACGACGATCCCCGCGTGCTGGACGGTATCGTCCGGGTAAAGGAGACGCGGACCAACCGCGCCGACTTCCGGCCGTTGCACGTGTTCAGCCATCGTCGTCAACCAGGATCCGTCGATCACTTCCGTGTCGTTGTTCAAAAAAAGGAACCACGGACTGTCGGTCTGTTGCACGGCGAAATTGTTGATCGCCGAGAAATTGAACGGTCCTTTGTACTCGAGCCGGCGGTGTTTGAAATTTGCGAAATACTCGCGCGCCTCGTCCGATTGGCTGTCGTTATCGACCACCACGATTTCGTACGGCTCGTAGGTTGTTCGGCTCGTTAGGCTCTCGAGGCAGCGCGCGAGCAGACCGATTTGGTCACGCACCGGGATGATGATCGAAATCTTCTTCGCCTCGCGCAAATCCCGCTTCACCCAGTACGCATGGGTCCGCCAATCGACCGCGACATGGCCGGCGGTGCCGGTGCGCTTCAGGTGCGATTCGACGGCCAGTCGGCCGGTCTCCAGTGATTTCGGTTTGCGCCGGATATTGTCGGCGGTCGACGCCTCGCTTCGTCGCCAGTGGTAAAGCACGCGAGGGATGTGATGGATTCGCGAGGAGCGTTCCACCACGCGGAAAAACAAATCGTAGTCTTGTGCTCCGTCGAATTCCGATCGAAAGCCACCGACTTCGCCGAGGACTTTCCGGCGGATCAGGGTGAAATGGCAGACGTAATTGCACGACAGAAAAAAATCGGGCGACCAGTCCGGTTTAAAGATCGGCGCGTCGAGACCGTCCTCGGTCAGCTTGTCCTCGTCGGAATAAAGCAGATCGGAGTCAGGATGATCCTGAAGCCACTTCACGTGCTGGAAGACCGCATCCGGCTCGAGCACGTCGTCATGGTCAAGAAAACCGACCCAGTCTCCTGTGGCCAGCTCAAGCCCACGGTTCGAAGCAGCCGAAATCCCGCGACGTTGCGTCGCCTTCGTCACGATGATGCGGGAATCGCGCGCGGGCAACGAAGCGAGAAATGCCACCAGCGCCGGATCGGTCGAGCCATCGTCGATCAAGATCAGTTCCCATTTCTCGTAGGCCTGCGCGAGCACCGATGAGATCGCCTCTTCCAACCACGGAAGCGGCGTGTTGAAGACCGGCGTAATAATACTCACGCACGGTTGATAGACGAAATCGTTCGCTTCGGCCCGCATCGCCGCCGCGCCTTCCGTGGTGACCTTTTGCCCTTCGAACCACTTCTGATATTCGGTGCGTGCCGGATTCGTCGATGCGCCATTTTCGGGCCAGCGTTTGCGCACTTCGCGCAGCAGCTTTTGCGGCAAACGATAGGGCGCGAGCAACACCTGTCCCACTTTCCGTTCGGGAGACTTGCGCAGCGCGAGCTTCTCGGCCCTGAGCTGTTTCAAATCGCGCTTCGCTTCCTTTAACTTCAGCAGTTTTTCCTCAAGATTTGCAATGTGCCGGTCGGCCGCTTCGAGCTCCGCCATCCGCGTCCGGAGCGTTCGCTGGACTGCGGTCATACGCACGTTCAACCGCGAAAACGCAGCCTCTGCCGCGGGCGAAAATGTGTCTGCGACGTGACTCGGACTACGCACCAGGCGCAGCGCCGCAGGATCGTCGACCGCAATCGCGCACTCGTAATCCGGAACAAATCCCCCATCGTGAAAAGCTCGCACCAGAGCAGGCCGCCGTTTCGCCAATGGCGCGCCGGGTGCCGCCAGCAGCAACACCTCGTCAGCGTGTCGCGCGATCTCGTTCACCGCCTGTTCATCGCCGGTCTGGCCCGACGGATAGAACCAAATCGCCAGGTCGAAATGCTCGCTCGGCAGCACGGCCGCCGAAGCGCAAAACTTCACGCACGCGTCCGTTCGCTCGAGCGTCGGCCGAAGTTGCTCAGCATCTCCGCCGATCACTAGTACCGAACGCCCACGGCAGAAATCGGCCAGCGCGCGCTCCGCGCCGGAGCCGGCAGAATCAGGGGACGGCTGCAACACCGGACATTATATTGATTGAAGCTCCGCGCAGGCAAATTTACGGTGGCGCTCGCCGCCGCGTCCTGCGGGGCCGCGCCCTCCGCATGCTCGATTTCGGCATTTACCTCCTGGTTCGCGCGGGCTCGGCGGTGATCGCATCGTTTCCGCTGAAATTTCTTTTTCGGCTCGGCAATGCGCTCGGCTATTTGGCCTGGCTGATTTTGCCGCAATATCGCCGGCTCGCGCAGCGCAATGTCGCGATCGCGTTTGGCGATCAAATGCCGGTGAAGGAACAGCGGCGCTTACTGCGCCGTCATTTCGCGCGACTCGGCGCGAATCTGCTTTGCAGCGTGAAGCTCGCCTCGATGCCGTTCGAAGCGGTCGCGGCCTGCGTTGAAATCGATAACCTCGAAGCCGCCGAACGCGAGGCACGCGCCGGCCACGCAGGGGTGGTGGTGTTGAGTCATCTCGGCAATTGGGAAGCTCTCGCGCAGTTGCTCCCTTCCTTGTTCCGCGGCGTCGAAATGGGGACGATTTACCAGAAGCTCGGCAACCGATACCTCGATGAATATGTCCGCGCGCAACGCGGCCGCGCCGGAGTGCAATTGTTCGATCGCAGCGCGGGCTACGGCAAGGTCGTCGAGCTCCTGCGCAAGCGCGGAGGCGTCGGGGTTTTGAGCGATCAACACGCTGGCGATCGCGGCCTTTGGACGCCGTTTTTCGGCCGGCTCGCTTCCACTTCGACGCTGCCGGCGCTGCTCACGAAACGGACCGGCGCATCGATGTTATCGGCTGCGCTCTACACGGTCGGCCCCGGGAAATGGCGGATCACGTTTACCCCGCGATTCGACTCGCCGGAGGATACAATCGAATCGCTGACCGCGAAGGCGAACGACGTCATGGAGGAACAGATCCGCAACTCGCCGGAAGACTGGTTCTGGGTCCACAATCGCTGGAAAACACCGACGCCGAGCTTTCTTCTCACGCGCTACAAGCGCGGTTTTTATTTGCCGCCGAAGATCCCGGCGTCGCAGCTGAAACCATTTCGGATTTTGATCCGCGCCACGAATTGGCTCGGCGACAGCATCATCTCCGCGCCCGCCATCCGCGCGATCAATCGGGGCCGACCCGATGCGCACGTCACGATTCTTGCGCCAGCAAAAATCGCTGCCGTCTGGAAGCTGGTTCCGGAAGTCGACGACGTGATTGCGCTGCCCGGAAAATCTTTGCTCGCAGCGGTCCGCCTGATTCGTTCACGTCCGCCTTTTGACGTCGGAATCATTTTCCCGAAATCGCTGCGGGCCGCGCTCGAGATGTGGTTTGCGCGCCTGCCGCGGCGGGTCGGTTACCGCGGCCATCACCGTTCGTGGCTCTTGAATCAAATCGTGCCGGACGGCGCCGCACGCCGTCCCCCCACTCATGAAGCCGAGGATTACCTTGAGTTTGCGAAAATCATCGGGGCCTCGCCAACGAGTCTAGATCCGCCGGTCGACGTCCCGCCGAATCGCACGCCCAAGATCGGCATTTGTCCGGGCGCGGAATATGGGCCGGCGAAACGCTGGTTGCCGGAGCGCTTTAGTGAAACAGCGAGGATCGTCGCGAAGTCGCACAAAGTTGACTGGATGCTTTTCGGCACGCCCGCGGACGCGCAGATCGGTGAGCAAATCTCGACCGCGATCGGCCAACGCTGCACGAACCGCAGTGGCAAAACGACACTCGAGGAACTGATCGCGGAGCTGCGCGACTGTTGCCTTCTTCTCACGAACGACACTGGCACGATGCATCTTGCGACGCTCCTCGGTGTCCCCGTCGTCGCGATTTTCGGATCGACGGAACCGCGATTGACTGGGCCGCTCGGGGCGGGGCACCGCGTCATCCGGCATCACGTGGAATGCAGCCCGTGTTTTCTGCGCGAATGCCCGATCGATTTTCGCTGCATGCATGCCGTGACCGCGGCGGAAGTCGCGGAAGCCGTGCTCGCCGAGCTCGAGCGTTCTACGAATCTGGCTCGATCATAGCGCGTCGGCTTTGCCGTTGCTTTGGTGCGGCATTTCCGAATGATGATGCCGTATGGTTCCCGCCCACTCGCCCCGCATTCGCACCGAAGTTCAGGTCATGTTTTTCGATACGGATTGCGCGGCCGTCGTTCACAACATCGCCTACCTGCGCTTCATCGAGACTGCGCGCACGTTGCTCGCCGAGCAGCTCGGATTGAGCCTCGTGCAAATGAGCGAGACAAAGCGGTATCCGGTCGTGGTGCGAACCGAAATCGACTACCGGCGAGCGGCCAAACTCGGAGACAAACTCGTCATCGACGGCTGGCTCGACCGACTCGAGCGCGTGCGGTTTTGGTGCGCCTTTCGAATCGAGCGGCCGGCCGACGGAACGTTGATCGCCGAGTGCCGGCAGATGCTCGCGATCATCGAAATGCCCGCCGCGAAGCTGCTGCGTTTGCCGGAGGAGTGGCAACGTTTTCGCGATCAAGCTGACGAAAACGCCACTCCGGCCTAACGAGAGCTAGAGATGGTCGCAGGCGCCCGCACCTTCTCGCTGCAGGGCACGATCCTGGGTCCCCCGCGCTGAAACCGCCGCCGACCCGGCACGCGCTCCTCAGCTGTTTGATCGCGCTCGCTGCCGTCCTTCATATCGGCACCGCCGCCTGGGGGGACATTTACAATGGTCCGAGGGCGACGCCGCGGCACCTACGTCGTGCTGAGTAACCAGCTTTAGTGCTGCGCCGCGAGTGGCGCGCGGACTTCATCCTCGAGCAGGCGGCCCCACCACGCGCTGTAAGGATGCACGCGCGTCGCGGCTTCGCCGCCGTCGCGCACCAGCGCTCGGTGTTCATT
>JALYZW010000195.1 GCA_030945725.1 Verrucomicrobiota bacterium
GCGTAATTCCGCGCGCGATCCGCGGGGGGAATCCGCTCCAAATGCTCAACCCGCGTGCCCCTGCGAAGTACGGAACCTCGGCGCAAAGCCTCGTCTTCGATCCGCTGACGGGAAGATGGGATGGGATCAAGCTTCTAACCTTTAACTTCTGAGCGACCCGGACCGCCGCGCCGAGGTGCCGGTCGTCGCATCCTACTGCGCGACGTTTCTAAAGCCGGAGATGTTGCACATCTACCGGCAGATCGTTTCGCTGCAGCGCGTGCGCCCGATTGTAATCGCGCAAAAGCGCGAGGAGACCGCGCGGTTTCCCTTCGGCGACATCACGCTCGTCGCGAAACCAAAATCCCATTTCCTGCGTCGGATTTGGTTCCGGCAATTGCGTGACGCTCCGTGGCAGCTTTCGAACGGCGAACGCGATCTTCTCCTCCGAATTCTGCGCGAAAAGGACGCCCGGTTACTCCACATTTATTTTGGACACATCGCGGTGCATTTGCTTCCGCTCATGACGGCGTGGGAGCGGCCGACGATTGTCTCGTTTCATGGCGCCGATGTGATAGTCGATCTAAAGAAGCCCGCGTACCTCGCCGCGACCGAAAAAATGCTGGCTGCCGCGCGCCTGGTGCTGGTTCGCTCGGACTCGTTAGGCCGCGCGCTGAGCGCGCTCGGTTGTCCCGCGGAAAAGATTCGGATTCATCGCACCGGCATCCCGATCAGCGAGATCCCTTTTCATGAGCGCGAGTGGCCGCGCGACCGTCAGTGGCGATTCGTGCAGGCGTGCCGGCTGATCGAGAAGAAGGGGTTAGCGACTAGCCTGCGGGCCTTCGCAAAATTCTCCGAAGCGCATCCAGGTTCCACCTTCACCATCGCGGGCGATGGGCCGTTGCAAGCCAGCCTCGAAGCGCAGGCCAACTCGCTTGGGCTGGGCAATCGCGTCCGCTTCTCCGGTTTCGTCTCGCAAGCCGCACTGCGCGAACTGTTCTACCAATCGCACATATTTCTTCACCCGAGTGAGCACGGGGCCGACGGAAATCAGGAGGGCGTGCCGAACTCGATGCTCGAGGCGATGGCGAGCGGCTTGCCCGTCTTCGCGACGGCGCACGGCGGAATTCCCGAAGCGATCGTTGATGGGCAGAGCGGTGTCCTCGTCCCCGAAGGTGACGCCGCAGCGCTGGCCGCGAAGCTGAGCGGACTAACCGCGCAGCCTGATAAACTCGCGCGAATCGCACGAGCGGGCGCGGAAGTGGTGGCGCAGAAATTCGAGCGCGCGGCGCAGACTCGGCAACTCGAAGATTACTACCTCGAAGCGATGGCCTCTCCGTTGTAGGGCGAACATTCTGCTTGCCTCGCGCGGAACGGCAGGCAGGAATGCCCGCCCTACAGCCGCCCGAAGAATGCGCGCAGGTCGTCGGCAATCGGTTCGAACGAAATGATGCGCGCCGCATGCGAATCAATCTTGCGCGCCTCTTGTCCGTAAAATTCGCGATCCGTCAGCAAACGCTCAGCGAGGGACGTGATTTCTCGGATCGAGCGGCCATCACCGCACAATTCCGGAAAAGCGAGCCGATCGATCGCGCCGTTTCCACCCACGCACGGAACGCGGGCCAGGCACGCATCGCCCGCGACCTGTCCAGGCACGAAACTGGTGTCGAGCTGCAGCACGATTTTGTGCGCGGCGATCTCGCGCAGGTAATCATGATACGAAACTTTCCGTTCCAGAATCCGAAGCCGGCCGGCCGCGAAGCCGAGCGCGTCCAGCAATCGCCGACCTTGACGGCCATCCAAGTTGTAGACGGTAATCGGCTCGCCGGTTTGTGCACTCAATCGCCGCGCGAGGGACAAGGCGGCGAGGTGGTTGCGCGAAAGGACGTCGAACTCACGGGTCCCGATAAAAATCCCGGAACGCTCCTCGATTGGTCGAGAGAAATTCCAGACGGACTCCTGCAGCGGGTACGGCGTTGGAATGAACGCGACGGCTTGGGCTGCGTCGCCTAACGAACGATAAAAGTCCGCGGCCTCCGGCGTTGCGCCGAGGCAGGTATTTGCGCGCCGAAGAATCGCGACGAAGCGCACGAGTCGGCCGGAGTCACGAAGCTGATTCGCGATCTGATGCAGGCCAGTTTCCTTGAGCGAAACCGCGACTTTGCGGCCTGCGGTTTGCAATGCATCGAGCGCGCGTTCGGCGGCGCGAAAGTCGCCGCGCAATAACAGCAGCACCGGCGTCTTCTCCGCAACGGCGCGAGCCGTTTCGGAATGGAAACTGCCGCGCGTGCAGGCGGCATAACCGTGAAAATTTGTCGGCTGATGTCCCGCCCCCGGGGCATCCGCGCCGTCGCGAAAGTCCTGCGCGGGATCACGCCCGCCCGGATTCAAAACGGTGAGACGAAATGGTGACTCGGCCGTCACT
>JALYZW010000220.1 GCA_030945725.1 Verrucomicrobiota bacterium
CGATCGAGCACGGGTCCTTTGCTGACGAAATCCCTGATGCGTCCATCGCCGGGATGAAGGCGAAAGGGATCGCGCTGGATCCGACGTTGAGCGTCGCGGAAGGTTTCACAAACTTTGGACGCGGCGATACCACGCTGCTGCGGAGATCGCTCGTGCAGCAGGTCACGAATAAGGACCTGCTGGCGGGAACCGAACACGCGGCCACGAGCGATAAGACCGCCGCCATGCGGGAGGGAATCAGTCACTATCCGATGTCCGTCGAAACCGGGGCGCGCAATTTAATGAAGGCCTGGCAGGCGGGCGTGATGCTCGTCACCGGATCTGATGCGGGCAATTTTCTCGTGCTGCACGGCCCGACCGTGCAGCACGAAATCGAGCTTTGGGTGGCCGCCGGAATTCCTGCCGACGTCGCCTTGCAGGCAGCCACCGCGAACGCGGCGAAACTCCTCCGCGCCGACTCGCGCATCGGTACGATCGAAAAAGGAAAGGAAGCCACCCTTCTCGTCGTCGACGGGAATCCTCTCCAGGATGTTCGCGCGTTGTCAGCCATTTCCGTCGTCTTGATGAAGGGCGAGCGCGTCAGCCGCAACGATCTGTTCGAACAAAAGTAATGCGTCGGCCAATTCGCCGACTGGGCCAGTGCGTTCTCGTTATCGCGGTCGGCATCGCGATGCATCAGGCGTCGGCGCAGGGCCCGGCGCCGAGTCCGCTACTTTCTCCACCCGGCGCGCCGCCCGCTGCTACGAAAACAATCGAGACGCCGGCAATACCGCACGCCCTCACCCGCGACGACCTTGCAGCGTTCCTCGACGCGCTGATCCCTTCCCAGCTGGCCAATCGAAATATGGCGGGCGCCGTCGTTGGTGTGGTGAAGGACGGCGAGGTCCTTTTCACGAAGGGCTACGGCTACGCGGACTTCGCGAATAAGAAGCCGGTCGTGGCGGCCGAAACACTTTTCCGGCCGGGCTCGATTTCGAAATTGTTCACTGCCACTGCGGTCATGCAACTGGTCGAACAGGGCAAACTCGACCTGGACCGCGACGTCAACGAGTACCTCGATTTTAAGATCCCCCGGACCTATCCGGAGCCGGTCACGCTGCGCCGGATTCTCACTCACACCGCCGGGTTCGAAGAAACGGTGAAAAATCTTTTCGTGACCGATGCCGGCTCGGTCAAGCCGCTCCGCGATTACCTGATCGCGTCAATGCCGGTACGAATTTTCGCTCCCGGCCAGGTGCCTTCCTATTCAAACTGGGCCATCACACTTGCCGGCTACATCGTCGCGCGCGTGAGCGCAGAATCCTTCGATGATTACATCGACGCGCACATCTTGCGGCCTCTGCGGATGGAGCACTCGACGTTCCGGCAGCCGCTTCCTGCGAACCTCGCTCCGGCGATGTCGGACGGCTACATCTTTGCACACGACAAGCCGCGTCCGTTCGAGTTCGTGCAGGCGGCGCCGGCCGGCGCCCTTTCCGCCACCGCGGATGACATGTGCCGTTTCATGCTCGCTCTGCTCGGCAAAGGGACGCTCGAAGGCGCGACGATCTTGAAACCCGGGACGCTCGAGCAGATGCAGTCCCGCCAGTTCGAAGTGCATCCGGCGCTGAATGCGCTCGGCCTCGTCTTCATGCAATATGACATGAACGGTTTCGCGGCCTGGGGCCACGGCGGTGACACGATTTGTTTCCATAGCGATCTCTGGATGGTGCCCGACGCGCAGTTCGGATTTTTTATCTCTTATAACAGTGCCGCGCCAAAGCCCGGCGGCGGTCGAGGCGAAGTCATGCGTGCGCTGTTTGATCGTTACTTCGCCGCGAAAGTGCCGCCGGAAGCTCCCCTCGCGCCAGCCGCCGCGCAGGCAGACGCGCGCGCAGTCGCAGGAACTTACGTCGGGTCGCGTCGGTCGGAGAGCACGTTCCTTAAGGTCGGTGCCATGTTAGGCCAATCAACGGTCAGCGCTGCCCCGGATGGGACCATCACCGTCGACACCTCGAAAAATGCGCGCAACCAGGTGAAACGCTGGCGCGAAATCGGACCGCTGCTTTTCCACGAGATCGATGGCCCGGAGAAGCTCGCCTTTCGCCGCGCGAGCGACGGACGCGTGACAGAGATGTTGACGCAGCCGCCGATTCAGGAGGCGCAACGCGTCCCGTGGTTCGCGAACAATCACATGACCATGCCGGCGATCGGGGGCGCGCTGGCTTTTCTGCTACTGACCGCGTTCCTCTGGCCGGTCGCCGCGCTTGTCCGGCGTCGGTATCACCATCCGCTTTTCGAAGAGAAAGCATTACGGATCGCGTTCGTCATTTCGCGCCTCGTCTGCATCGTGATCGCGATCTGGTTGCTCGTGCTCATCATCCTGGGGAACCGGGCGGGCACCGACATCTCGCTCCTTGGCGACGGGCTGAACGGCGCCCTCCGCGTGGTCCATTTCCTGGGTTGGCTGATCGTCGTCGGGATGATCTGGCTGCTCGTCGCGGCGGTTCGGTTCTGGTCTGCTCGTGCGGGTGGCATCTGGCTGCGCGTCCATGCCACGGTTCTTGCGTTATCTGCCGTCGCCCTCGTTTGGTTCATGTGGCAGTGTCACTTTCTTGATGCCTCACTTCGCTTTTAGAAAGACCAAACGAAACTTCGGAAGCGTGGTTATCGGCGCGCTCCTCGCGATCGCCGGTCCCAATGCTTTTGGCTACGGCCCGATTGGCCACCAGATCATCGGCGGAATCGCTGACGCGCGCCTCGCAAACACGCCTACCGGAGCGAAGGTCGCCGCGCTGCTCGACGGCCTCACCCTCGAAAAGGTCTCGGTGATTCCGGATGAAATCAGGGGCTGGGACAAAAACGGCGCGGACGATCCGAACATTTTTCATTACTCGGCGCATCCGCGGATCGACGCGCAATTGCGCGATTTCTGGCGGGCGAACCAGCCGACGCACGATCTAAACTCCGCCGCTCCGTCGCATCATTGGTTTCACTACACCGACGTGCCGGTCGCGATTCCAGAGAGATACGGCGATGGTAAAGCGGGCCGGTCGCAATGGGATGTCGTGCACATGATCCGGTTTTGCACCGAAGTCTTGGACGGTAAACGGCCGGAGGAAAACGAGCGCAAAATCACGAAACCGATCGCGATCATTTTGCTCACGCATTACGTCGGGGACATTCATCAACCACTTCATGTCGGCGCCGAATTTTTCGATAACGAAGGCCACATCGCCGATCCCGATCAAACGAAGAATGCGCTCGAGGATCAGGGCGGCAACACGCTCGCGCTCGAGCTAAGTTCGCCCGGACCCGGCGCAGCAAAGAAGTTCCATTCTTATTGGGACAGCGGGACCGTCGACGCTCTCATGCCGGT
>JALYZW010000275.1 GCA_030945725.1 Verrucomicrobiota bacterium
GACCCCTGCACCCCCGGGATCAGACCTGCGTTCATTCCAGATCGCGCAACCCTACGACGTGGGAAACGTTCCCAAACTGATTTTCACGATCAACACCGATCCGGGCCAGTCGCCGCAGCCTCCCGGATCCTCTTGGTATGTCGCCATGAAGGTGGGCGCCGGCTACAAGGCCGTCCACATGACGTGGAAAGCTTCGTCGCCGCAGACGCCAGTCTTCGAATCCTATACGCCGAGCGCAAACCAGAGCGGCGGAGTAGACGGCCGCTTCGTTACTCCTGGAACCGAGAAGCCGGCGGAGACGACGAGCAGCTATCTTCCTCCCTATACGCAGGTCGTGATCGTGGTGAAGGCAAGTGACCTTGGGCTAAGTGCTGGAGACGTTATCGGCGGTTTCGTCTCGGCTGTATCGCAGACGACCGACGCTGCCGGAACGGGCTCCGGCGCGACGGCGCTTTACGATATGATGCCGGACAGCCTGGCTTACCAGGGCAGCTACACGGTCGATAACAATCAGGTTTGCCGACCGAACACGGCCCCGACCGCAGTGCTTACAGGTGTGCCGCAGACTGGGCAGCCGCCGCTCCTCGTCCACTTCAGTGGCGCCGGTTCGTCCGACCCTGACACCACCGCGCCGGCGGATACGATCGCGAATTATCACTTCGACTTTGGAGATGGCTCCGCTCCAGTCGATCAGGCCTCGCCAACGATCGATCATACCTACGCTGCCTCCGGTGATTACCCAGCCCGTCTGACGGTGACTGATTCGCGTGGTAAGCCGAGCTTGAATGCCGCTCAAGTGGTTGTGACCGTAGCCGTAAACACACCGCCTACTGCCGTGCTGAAGGCAACCCCGACTTCGGGTCCGGCACCGCTCACGGTGAAGTTCGATGCTACCGGATCGAGTGACCCGGACTTTGGTGACACGATTAACAGTAACACCTTCAGCTTCGGTGACGGAAGTAGCGATGTAACGACCGGATCTCCAGTCGTCAATCATACCTATGCCGCGGCCGGCACCTTTGCTGCGCGGTTGACCGTTACTGACTCCCGTGGAGCGAAAAGCGAAAACACCGCGCAGCAGGTCATCACGGTCACGAAACCTGGCCCGACTCCAACTCCGAGTCCGTCTCCGACTCCAACCGCCAGTCCTACGCCTGCGCCGACTCCGACCCCCGGCGGAACGGCGACTCCCACTCCCACACCTGGAGGGACTGCGACGCCCACTCCTACCCCCGGCGCTACTCCGACTCCGACTGCCACTCCTAGTCCGACTCCTACCCCCGTTCCTGAGCCGACACCTGCCAATCTTCAGTTACTGAACATCGCAGGCCGGGTCTTCGCCGAAGGCGGCGACAAGGTCGGAATTGGTGGGTTTATCGTCCGGGGCGCCGGCACCAAGCGCGTTATGGTTCGGGCCATCGGCCCATCTCTGAAGGTCGACGGAAATCCGGTGCCTGGAAGGATGCAGGATCCCACGCTTGAACTACACGACGCGAATGGAGGGGTCCTCTCCAACGATAACTGGCGTTCGAGCCAGGACGCTGAGATTCAGCAGACCGGCCTCGCACCATCGGATGATCGTGAATCAGCAATCGTGAAGCGCCTGGCCGCAGGTGTATACACCGCGATCATTAAATCCGCGGATGGTAGCCCCGGCCTCGGCGTCGTTGAAATTTATGACCTGGAGCCGACCAATGGAGACGAACTAGGGAACCTATCGGTTCGCGCGACCGTTGGCACAGATGACCGCGTCTTGATCGATGGCGTTATTCTGGGCGGCGGCGCGCCGAAACGAATCGTCTTCCGTGCGCTTGGGCCATCCGTGAAGGTGAACGGCAACTCCGTGCCTGGAACACTTTCGGATCCTACCCTCGAGTTGCACGACGGAAACGGTGTGCTCGTCAGGAGCAATGACAATTGGAAGGACGCGATCAACTCGGCCGAGATTCAGTCGAGTGGCCTCGCGCCAGAGGACGAGCGTGAATCTGCCATTTTGATGCCATTAAGCCCCGGTAGCTACACGTCGATCGTGCGCGGGGTGAACAGCACTACCGGAATAGGTCTTGCCGAGGCTTACAAGCTAGACAACTAGCGGGCTCGGGTTAACGCCTCTGCAACGTAAAGCGCGCTGGGACAACCCAGCGCGCTTTCTCGGCGGACACCCGTCCCGATCGCCATAGCGGGCACGGAGGCCAGCTGGTTCGCGCACACGCTGGCTTGGGCCTTCGAATGCGATAGCTCAAATCGATTGCCAGACAAAACCGGCGAGTTGGACGAACTATTCTTCACTACTGGAATTGTTTTGCGCGGGAAATACGGTTGGTCCGCCGACTGCCAGCGCCGTCCACCGATCGCCGCGGCTAAGCCGGGAGCCGTCGCCCGATCCGAGGTGTCGCACGATGCAGCTTGCCAAACCAATGTGCCGCACACGGCCGGCAGATCCCGTGACTCACCTTCGGCGTGCCGGCACGGATGGTGGCTCGGCACCAGGCGCACACCAAGGTGGGCAGGCAAAGGGCGCGGCTAACTTTTTTCATGGCGCTCGTTTGACAGCAGATGCCTGGTGTTTGTTCATCTGCGTCCAATCATGGCCGTTGCGCGACGCGCCGCGATCGGCGTCCTCGACTTAAATGCTCTGATCTACCGCGGGAATCCGGCCGCGCAGAAGAAAACCAGCAACCAACCCAACGCAAAGGAAACCCACGACCTGAGTGAACATATAGGCGGCGATGTAACTGGCCGGAAAGCCGTACCAGTTCCAGTAGGAAACGTTTGTCGCCAGCGCGGCGATCGCGCCGACCGCAACCACGAAGCCGACCCGACCGCGAAACGAGTCGACACGTGCAAGTCCCAAGAGGAGAACAGCGAGGCACGCCTCGATAAGCTCGGTCGCTAATTCAACGCCGAGCAGCTTGCCCATGTTCAAGGTGCGCGTGCCGGCGGGATAATACATAAGAAGGCCGGAGGGATTCTGCGCGACTTTCTCGGCCATGTTGTTCATCGCTTCGCTCTTCGCGGCGCGCGTGGGATGTTCACCAAGTGCAAATCCCGGGAAGACGTAGAGGCCCGGGCGCGTCCCCATCTTGCTCCGCATGGCCTCGACCACGGCTTGCTCGTTAGGTATTTCGTCGAGGCCCGCTTCGCCTAGAGGAAGGACCATGTGGGCGAGCGAGGTCCAGATAAACATCGCCACCCCTCCTATCACGCCGGTCAGCAGCATTCGCGTCGTCATCAGAGATTGATAGCAAGGATCGACCTATCCGTGAAGGCCCAATCGCGAGTTGTGCAGATAAGCGCCGCAACGGGTAGATTAAGAATTCGCGCAAACGCAAGGCTCCAACGAGATAGCTCTTACCATCTCGCTGGACCTGGAATTTCGTCGCCGCGTTCAAAAGAAAATGCTGAACGCCCCGTAACGGTGTAGCTATTCCTTATGCGTTTAATTTGCTCAGTGATATGCGGATGTGCGCTTGCGTTCCAATCGGTGGTAGCCGCGGAAGAAGCGGCGGCGTATCACCTCATCCAAGAGATCCCGATCGGTGGCGAAGGCGGCTGGGATATTTTATCCGTCGACGACGCCGCGCGACGCCTGTATCTCTCGCATTCGACGAAGGTCGTTGTGGTCGACCTGGAGAAAAACGCGATCGTTGGCGAAATCACCGACACGCCCGGGGTGCATGGATTCGTCGTCGCGCCCGAGCTGCAGCGCGGCTTTTCGTCGAATGGCAAAGAGAACAAAGCGAGCGTGGTCGATCTCACAACCCTGAAGACGATCGCGAAGGTCGAGACGGGCGCGAATCCCGACGCGCTAGCCTACGATGCGGCACGGGGCGAGGTCTATGTGTTCAATCACTCGGGTGATTCCGCGACGGTGATCGACGGCAGGAGCCAAACCGTCGTGGCGACGATTCCGCTTGGCGGCGCGCCGGAATTCGCCGTCGCCGACCCCACGGCCGGGCGCGTCTATTGCAACCTCGAGGACAAGAGCGAGATCGTAGCGATCGACACCGCGAGGCACGAAGTCGCGGCGCACTGGCCCATCGCGCCCGGCGAGGAGCCGACCGGAATTGCCCTGGACGCGACGCACCACCGCTTGTTCGCGACGTGTCATAACAAGCTGATGGTGATGCTCGATAGCCAGACAGGGAAGGTGATAACGAACGTGCCAATCGGCGCGGGCGTCGATGGTTGTGCGTTTGATGCAGGGACTCAGCTCGCCTTCGCTTCCTGCGGCGAAGGGGTTACGACGATCGCGAAGGAACAGAGTCCGGACCAGCTCACGGTAGTGCAAACGTTGCCAACCGAACGGAGCGCGCGCACCATGGCGCTCGACCTGAAAACGCATCGGATTTATCTGCCTTCGGCGAAATTCCAAGCGGCGCCTTCTCCGTCGCCGGGTGTTTCGCCGACTCGCCCTGCGATCGTTCCAAACACAGTCAAACTGTTGGTTTACGGACCGGCGAAGTCCGAAGCTCGATGAGCGCGTTCGTATCGGCAGCCTAACGAGAGGTAGCTGGACCGAACGATTGTGGTCCAGCAACGCAGTCTGGATTCGTGCGCAAGTATGTGATCGCGGTTGCTGTCGCGCAAACCATTCGGTATTGAGCTAGTGATTCGATGAAAGACCTCACTCAAGGCTCGGTCATTCGCCACCTCCTCCACATGGCCGCCTTCCTCGCGGTCAGCATGGTTGTGCAGACCTTGTATATCCTGGCCGATCTTTACTGGGTGGGGCGACTGGGAAGAGAGGCGATTGCCGCAGTAGGTGTCGCCGGAAACCTGATGAT
>JALYZW010000278.1 GCA_030945725.1 Verrucomicrobiota bacterium
CGAGCACAAGAATCGCGAGGTCGAGCAGGCGCGTCAGGCGCTGGAAGGGAAAGCTCAGCAGCTCTCGCTCACCTCCCGCTACAAGTCTGAATTTCTCGCGAACATGTCGCACGAATTGCGCACGCCGTTAAACAGTCTGCTTATCCTGGCCGATCAGTTATCGTCCAATCCGGAGGGGAACCTCACGCCGAAACAGGTGGAATTCGCGCGGACGATTCGCGGTTCGGGAAAGGACCTGCTCCGGTTGATCAACGATATTCTCGACCTGTCGAAGATCGAGTCCGGCACGGTCACGATCGATCTGGGCGAGGTGCGGTTCGAAGAATTGCGCCAGAGCATGGATCGAACCTTTCGTCATGTCGCGGAAGGACGCGGTTTGAATTTCAACATCGAACTGGATTCCGCGCTCCCTGCCGCCGTTAACACCGACGCGCAGCGACTTGAGCAGGTGCTGAAAAATCTGTTGTCGAATGCGTTCAAGTTTACCGAGCGCGGTTCGGTCACGTTCCGTGTCTCGACCGCGACCGAAGGGTGGAGCGCGGATCGCGCCGGCCTGAATCGAGCCGGAACCGTTTTCGCATTCAGCGTGACCGACAGCGGGATCGGCATCTCGCCGGAGAAGCATGCCTCCATCTTCGAGCCGTTCCTGCAAGCGGATGGGAGCACGAGCCGGAAATATGGCGGCACCGGGCTCGGCCTGGCGATCAGCCGCGAACTGGCGCGCGTGCTCGGCGGGGAGATTCGGCTCGAAAGCGACGAAGGCCGTGGGAGCACATTTACGCTCTACCTGCCGCAAAATTACAGCCCGGTCCCGCACGAAAAAGGGCCGGCTGAGCCAGCGCTGCGCGTGACCGAATCGCGCAACGGCGACGGGCAGACCGACGTGGCCTCGCAGTCGAACGGCGCCAGTCGTGGCGCCGAATCGCCCGCGATGAAAGACTTCCATTTGCCGGACGATCGGAACGGAATCGTCCCCGGCGACAAGTCAGTGCTCATCGTGGAGGACGATCGCGATTTCGCGCAGTGGCTGCTCGAGCTCGCGCACGAAAGCGGATTCAAAGGGATCGTCACCACGCGCGGGCAGCGCGCGATCGATCTCGTGCGCGAGTATTCACCGATCGGCATCACGCTCGATATCAGCTTGCCGGACGTCGACGGTTGGAAAGTTCTCGATCGGCTGAAATCCGATCTGGCGACGCGTCACATTCCCGTCTTTATCGTCTCGGCGAACTCCGAACCGCAGAATGCGCTGAAACTCGGCGCGATGCGGTTCATGACAAAACCGGTCGACCGCGAGGCGATCGAAAAAGTCTTCGCGAAGGTGCGCGAGATGAGTGAGACGCCCGCCAAAAAACTGCTCGTGATCGAAGATGACGAGACGCAGCGGAACAGCATCCGCGAGCTGATCGGGAACGAGACCGCACACCTGACCGACGCGGCCAGCGCGAGCGACGCGTTACGTGCGCTGAGCAATGAGCCCTTCGATTGTGTCGTGCTCGACCTGATGCTGCCGGACATGTCCGGCTTTGATCTGATCGATCGCATTCGCCGCGAGCACGAACATTTGCCGATCATCGTTTACACAGGCAAAGACCTCTCCGCGGACGAAGAAGAAAAACTGAATCGCGTCGCGCAGACGACGATCGTGAAGGACGTCCGCAGCCCGGAAAGATTGTTCGATCAGACGGCGCTCTGGTTGCACCGGGACGCCGCCGGATTGAAGGAAGACCGCCGCGAAATGCTGCGAAAGCTGCACGATCCCGACGCGATTCTCTCGGGCAAAAAGGTGCTCATCGTGGATGATGATGTGCGAAATATTTTCGCGATGACAAGCATGCTCGAGCGCTACAAGATGAATGTCCTTTCGGCTGAAACTGGACGGAGCGCGATCGACACCTTAACCGAAGAAGTCGACATCGACCTGGTCCTGATGGACATCATGCTGCCGGAAATGGACGGCTACGAAACGATGCGCGAGATCCGCAGCATGTTCGGTTTTGAACTGCTGCCAATTATCGCACTGACCGCGAAAGCGATGAAGGGCGACCGCGAAAAATGCATCGACGCCGGCGCGAGCGATTACATTTCGAAGCCGGTCGACACGGAACGGTTGCTCACGCTGCTCCGAAACTGGCTGCATCGTTAGATGGTGGCGGAAGCGATCACGGCCGCGACGGACGACGAGAAGGTCAGCATTCTCGTCGTCGACGATCGTGCCGACAAGATGCTCGCCTACGAGGTCATCCTGGCGGAGCTGAAGGAGAATATTGTCCGCGCCGCCTCGGGGAAAGAAGCGCTTCGTTGCCTGCTGAAACAGGATTTCGCGGTCATCCTTCTCGACGTGAACATGCCGGGAATGGACGGCTTCGAGACCGCGTCGTTGATCCGACAGCGGGCGCGTTCGGAGACGACCCCAATCATCTTCATCAGCGCGGTGAACGACACCGAGAACCATGTTTCGCGTGGTTATTCAATTGGTGCGGTCGATTACATCCTGACGCCAGTCGTGCCGGAAATTCTGCGCGCGAAGATCGCGGTTTTTGTCGACCTGTATCGCAAGACCGAACAAATCAAGCGCCAGGCCGAGGAGCGCGCCGAGTATATACGGGAACAGGCGGCACGCGCGCAGGCGGAAGCGCAGCAGGAGCGGCTGGCGTTTTTGGCCGAAGCGGGAAAGGTCCTGGCCGGCTCCCTCGATTACCAGGAGACTTTTCAGAATCTAGCGAAACTGGTCGTGCCACGGCTGGCTGATTTTTGCATCATCGACGTGGCCGATGCAAATGGGGTCCTGCGGCAGGTGGCGGTTGCGCACCAGACGCCTTCCGAGGAGGCAATACTACGCGCCTTGACTGGGCGCTTCACTTCCCAAAGTGCGCCTCACGGGGGCACGCGCGTATTCCAGACGGGCCGGTCGGAGATGTGTTCCGATGTGAATGAACAAGTTCTCCATCGGCTCTTCGAGCACGAAGAGGACCGCGCTATGATCCGCTCGCTGGCCGTCCGTTCGTACATCGCGGTACCGCTGATGACGGGCGAGCGACTGCTCGGAGCGATCACCATGGTCAATACCGGAGACGGTCGGACGTACGGGCCTAACGAGTTGTCGCTGGCGGAAGAGCTGGCACCGCGCGCCGCGCTGGCCGTCGAAAGCGCGGCACTCTACAAAGCGGCGCAGCAAGCGCGCACCGATGCCGAGCGCGCGAACCTCGCGAAAGACCAATTCCTCGCCATGCTCAGTCACGAGCTCCGCACGCCCCTGACGCCGGTGCTGACCTCGCTCTCGGTCCTCGATTACGATGATCGCGTGCACGACGGGCTGCGTCCATCGCTGGAGATGATCCGGCGCAATGTGGAACTCGAAGCGCGCTTGATCGACGATTTGCTGGACCTGACGCGTGTCAGCAAAGGCAAAGTCCAGCTCAGTCTCGAGCACGTGGATGCACACTCGCTCATCCGGAACGCACTGGAGATTTGTCAGACTGATATTGAGCAAAAAAAGCTGCGCGTCAGCGTTGAGCTCAACGCCGAGAAGGTGCATCTGGAAGCCGACCCGGCGCGCCTCCAACAGATTTTTTGGAACCTGATCAAGAACGCGGTCAAGTTCACGCCCGGAGGCGGGCGGCTCGATATTCGCACGTTCGACGCGCCCGAGGATCGTCTGCGCGTCGAGATCAGTGACAACGGCGTCGGGATCGATGCGGAATCGCTGCCAAAGATTTTCGATGCCTTCGAGC
>JALYZW010000300.1 GCA_030945725.1 Verrucomicrobiota bacterium
GCCGCCGAGTA
Source organism: Verrucomicrobiota bacterium (assembly GCA_030945725.1). Classification (GTDB taxonomy): domain Bacteria; phylum Verrucomicrobiota; class Verrucomicrobiia; order Chthoniobacterales; family UBA10450; genus JALYZW01. Next base: position 12 of record JALYZW010000300.1, read on the forward strand.
TGCGGCGTGTTTTTTAGTCTGGCTGCTCCCGTGGTTTATCTGGACCCGATTCGTCCTGCGGATCTCATCGGACCTCGTGACACAAAACGTCGCCGGCGTGATCGCGTCCCACGCGATGGGCTCCATGACGAATTTTATCTGGGTCCGGTTCGTGAACTTATTCAACGCGATCGCGCCCCCGTCTTTCGCGTTCTACCCATTTCCACCGGAGGCGTTCGTCGATTTCGAATTCATCGCGCTTCCGATGGTGGTCGGCCTGGTTCTGATTGGGCCGGCCTTCCTCGAATGCCGCACGCTTTGGTCCCGCGAACGCTCGCTCGTGATGTTTGGATTCGCGCTTCCTGCGCTGGTCATCCTGCTCCTCTTCAGTTACGTCGCGACCCCGGCCCTTCATGGATGGCAACCAATGGTCGGTGCTTTCGTTTTCCTCGGCGCGACGCGGATCTGCCGCCGGTTTTCCCAGAGGAGCGCACTTCTTCTGGTCGGGCTGCAACTGCTTTGTAATTTTTGTCTGCTCGCGCTACGCGGTGCAGTGTTTGGCGTCCATTTGTAACAATCCGATCCGCGCCGACTAGAATCATGACCGTCCTGGAGGTCTTGCGATCGACGACCGCCTATTTCGAAAAACGGGAGGTCGAAAGTCCGCGGCTGAACGCGGAACATTTGCTTGCCCATGTGCTCGGGCGGAAACGCATCGAACTCTACATGGAATTCGAACGCGAGCTCGCGGAGGCCGAGCTGGCCCCGCTGCGCGATCTCGTGCGGCGGCGCGGGCAGCGCGAGCCGCTCCAGCACCTGCTCGGCACCGTGGAATTTGCCGGCCACGTTTTTGCCTGCGACCAGCGCGCGCTGATTCCGCGGCCGGAAACGGAGGAGCTCGTCGCGGCGGTGATCGCGGACTGCGCAGCGGCGCCGAATGCGAAATTGCGAATCCTTGACGTTGGAACCGGCAGCGGCGTGATCGCGCTCAGCCTGGCCGCTGCATTGCCGGAGGCGGAACTGCATGCCGTCGATTTCTCGGCAGAAGCCCTTTCGCTCGCGCGCGAAAATGCCGCACGCCTCGGCCTAACGAATCGCGTCACCTTCGCATGCAGCGATCTGTTGACGTCCGTCACGGACGTCTATGATGTGATCGTCGCGAATCTTCCCTACGTCGGATCGGGCGAGCGCGGAAGTTTGTCGCGCGAAGTGCTGCACGATCCGGAGACCGCATTATTCGGCGGCGACCGGGGCGATGAGTTGATCCAAAAACTGATCGAGCAGGCACCGGCGCGTCTGGCGCCTGGCGGGACGCTGGCGCTCGAGATCGGGCTTGGCCAGGCCGAACGGTTGACCGCGTTCCTGGCCGAAAAAAAGTTTCACGACATCTCTGCGCGACGCGATTTTTCCGGTGTGATACGATTCCTCTTCGGCAGACATGGATAAAATTCTCGTTCACGGCGGTCATACGCTTTCCGGGTCGATCAAGATCAGCGGGTCGAAGAACTCGGCGCTGCCGATCATCGCGGCCACGTTGCTCACGAAAGAGCCATGCGTGCTCCATCGCGTGCCGGATTTGAGCGACACGAACTACATGCTGCAGATTTTGATGCACCTCGGCGCGCAGGTGGAGCGCGCGAGCGGCACGGTCAGCGTGACGGCGGAGAAAGTAGATTCGGTTGCGCCATACGATGTGGTCCGCCGGATGCGCGCGTCCGTTTGCGTGCTCGGTCCGCTGCTCGGGCGTTGTCGCGAAGCGACCGTTTCTTTGCCCGGCGGCTGCGTGATCGGCGACCGCCCGATCGATCTTCACCTCAAGGGATTTGAAGCGCTCGGTGCGGCGATCCGGGTCGAGAACGGCAACGTGCGGATGTTCGCACCAAAGCTCACCGGATCAGTGATCAATTTGCGCGGCAAATTCGGTCCGACCGTCCTCGGGACGGACAACGTCATGATGGCGGCTGTGCTCGCCGACGGCACGACCGTGATCGAAGGCGCGGCCTCCGAACCTGAAGTCCTCGATCTCGCGAATTTCCTGAACAAGATGGGCGCGAAAATTGAAGGCGCCGGCACACGGCGCCTGATCATCGAAGGAGTTTCCGAATTGCACGGCGCCGAGCACGACATCATTCCCGATCGGATCGAAGCCGGCACCTTCCTGGTCGCCGGTGCGGTGGCTGGCAATGGCGTGACCTTGACGCGCGTGGAAGCGGACCACGTGAAAGCGGTCACTGACGCGCTCACCCACTGCGGCTTTCAGGTCAGCTTCGGCGAGAAGGCGATCACCATTTCGCCGAACGGAAAGATGAAACCGATTGAGTTCGCGACCGAGCCGTATCCGGGTTTTCCGACCGACATGCAGGCGCAAATGTGCGCGCTGCTTTCCACGACCGAAGGCATCAGCGTCGTGACCGAAAACGTATTTCCACAGCGCTACATGCACGTCGCGGAATTGAAGCGGATGGGCGCGAAAGTGCAGATGGAAGGCGCGACGGCGATCATCGAGGGCGTCGATCACCTGACCGGCGCGCCGGTGATGGCGAGCGATCTGCGCGCGTCCGCCGCGCTCGTGCTCGCCGGCTTAAAGGCGGAGGGGACGACGGAAGTGAGCCGCGTTTATCACATCGATCG
>JALYZW010000307.1 GCA_030945725.1 Verrucomicrobiota bacterium
GTATTTGTTCGGGTGGAGTTTAGGTAGTTGCCCCACGTAGCTATCTGCATGCCATCGCGACGAGTTTCGAAAGAACTTGCGGCGGTGGCACTTAGAATCAGGTAGTTTGGCCCGAGTTGGGGCAAACGGTTGCGAGTCGATTTACATCCCGTCCGGCACGCCGATCGTGTCGCGTTGATTCAGAAGCGCCAGAGATCGCGCGATTTCAGTGCAACCAAAGAGGCCGCTCAACCCGGTGGCGCCGAACTGATGATATGAAATCAAGTACCAGCGACAAAATTAAAGGGACTGCCAAAGAAGTGAAGGGCGCGATAAAAGAGAAGGCCGGCCGGGTCGGAAATAATCCGGACCGGGAAGATCGCGGCACGGCAGAAAAGGTCGGGGGGAAGGCGCAGAAGAAAGTTGGCGACGTGAAGAAGGTCTTTGGTAAATAGCGCCCTCGATGCTGCGGCTAATGTGTCGCCTCGGCTTGGTTGCCGCGCTCGCTCTTTCTGGATCGAAAGCATGGGCCTTCGACCCGATGCTGCCGGACCCAAAGCTGACGCCTGGTAGAATTGCCGCCTCCTCAGCCGAGAGTCGTGATGGGGTAACCGCTGCGATGACGGCAGAGGTGTTTAAGCGTTACCGGATACCGGTCGATAGGCGTGGAGCGTACAAGATTGACCACCTCATTCCGAAGGAACTGGGCGGGGCGGACGAGATCGAAAATCTTTGGCCGCAAAAAATTCAGGCCCGGCCGTACACCGCCCGCCGAAAACAGGTGCTGACGCACACGCTGAGGGAGCTGGTGGCAAACGGAAAATTGACCCTCGCCGACGCGCAGGCGGAGATCCGAGAAGATTGGATTTCCTCCTTCATCGTCCATATCGGGATGGTTTATCTGGAACCGGGCGCGAAGCACCGCGCATCGGAGTAGTTGCGGCTGGTGGCTGCGTGCGCCGCACAGGAAACGCGTCCCGGTCCATCATCCAGCAGTCCCCACTCGGTCGGTCGAGTTCGCGAAACGCCCGAAATAACTTGAGGTGGCCCCAGGCGGTCAATCAGAGCTTGCGGCGAGGCCGCTGCAGCGTAAAAAGAAGGCAATCGTGCGAAAGGAAGTTTTTGTCTGCGACAGCTGCGGGGCGAGAAAACGCCTGGACAGTACGCAGCGTCATTGGTGCGACGAATGTAAGACCTCGTCGCCCGTTGAGCTGCGACCGGCGCGCGACAAGCGTCCGCCGGTCAATGAAACGCGCTTGCGCGAAGCCGACGCGCGGCTCCAGCGTTGATCCGGCGAACGCAGGACCGCTCTTCCAATGCAGTACATAAGACTGGGCTCGACCGGGCTAAAGGTCTCCCGTGTGTGTCTTGGTACGATGACGTACGGGTCGAGCAAATGGCGCGACTGGGTGCTGGATGAAGAACCGAGCCGCGCCTTGATCAAGCACGCCCTCCAAGCCGGCATCAACTTTTTCGACAGCGCGGATATGTATTCGCTAGGCGCGAGCGAGGAAGTGCTTGGTCGAGCGTTGAAAGATTTCGGTCCGGGTCGTGACGAGGTCGTGATTGCGACCAAAGTGTTCTACCCAGTCGGCGATGCGCCGAACCAACGCGGCCTTTCGCGCAAGCATATCATGCACGCGATCGACAACAGCCTGCGCCGACTCGGGACCGATTACGTGGATCTCTATCAGATCCACCGCTTTGACGCGGAGACGCCGATCGAGGAAACGCTCGAAGCACTGCATGATGTCGTGAAAGCGGGAAAGGCACGCTACCTCGGCGCGTCATCGATGTTTTCCTGGCAGTTTGCGAAGATGCTTTATCTGGCGCGGGCGAACGGCTGGACGGCTTTCACGACGATGCAGAATCATTACAACCTCCTCTACCGGGAGGAAGAGCGGGAGATGATTCCGCTTTGCCTGGAGGAGGGGATTGGCGTTATCCCCTGGAGCCCGCTCGCCCGCGGTTTGCTCGCGGGGAAAAAAAGAGACCAGACGATTCGCGCTCGGACGGACACCTACGGCAAGACCCTCTACGGCGAGCGCATCACCGAAGCCGATCAGAGGGTGATCGAAAACCTGGAAGGGCTTGCCGCGGAACGGGGGATATCCCCGGCGCAACTCGCGCTCGCCTGGCTAATGCAGAAGCCCGGCGTGACGGCGCCGATTATCGGAGCATCGAAGCCGCAACACGTCGACGATGCGGTGGCGGCAATGTCCGCTCGCCTGACTGATCCCGAGGTGGCGCGAATCGAGGAACAATACGTCCCGCACGGCGTCGCCGGTATTTAAGAGGCTGCATTATCGGCGCAGTTCGAACTTCAGCGCATCGAACCGGTTCACAAGGAGTGCACCGCGGTTGGAGTTCGATCACGACGTGAGCGGAAGCTCACCTGCTAGGTGCTCGCTCCTGTCCGGCCTTCCGGGCCAACAGGCGTGTTCTCCGTAGTGATCCAGGACCCGCTGGCACCGCCCATGCTTAATATGCGGGTTGTGAAAGTTGTCCCAGCCTCGATCGTCACGCCTCGGCTGCTGTCGAGCGCAGCGCTGCCGCACTATAAAGTGTTGGCCACGGCCGACCCTTCGCGCGCTCGGCTCGTCGGCTCGAGTATTTTTGGGGGCAACGCGTTATATATCTTTGCCGGAATTTTTCTCGGCTCGGCTCTGTTAAGCCTGGGCGGTTACGCGTTCTATTCCCACCGCAATCATTCGGCATCGCTCTCGGCCCCCGTCGTAGCAGAGCCGACCCTAGAAAAGCCGTCCGCGGCACCGGTGCCTGAGATCAGCCCGCAGGCGCTTCATCTCACCTCAATCGCGCTCGGGGAGCCGCGGCTGGCGGTCGTGGACGGAAAACAATTGGCCGAAAATGATACGCTCACCGTGACGATTGCTGGACGCTCAAGCGTGCTTCGCGTGGTCACG
>JALYZW010000310.1 GCA_030945725.1 Verrucomicrobiota bacterium
GTCCCGATCTGCACGCCGCAATCTCGGCACTGGGGCTGCTCGCACATTTTCCGCTCGCGTGTTCGGTGTAACGTCGGCGTGATGCCGGTGCTGCGCTCTTCCTTCCGACCGCCGTTCTACTTGCGGAATCCGCATGTGCAAACAATCACGGCCGCGCTGCTCCGGACTTCGCACCGCGTCCTGTTCCAGCAGGAACGCTTGGAATTAGACGACGGCGATTTCATTGATTTACGCTGGCTGAAGCACCAAAACGCGCGCCTCGCGATTTTGTCGCACGGTCTCGAAGGCTCGGCCGAACAAGGCTACATGCGCGGCATGGCCCGCACCCTGGGAGCCGGCGGCTGGGATGCGCTTGCGTGGAATTTTCGCGGCTGCGGCGACGAGCCGAATCGACTCGCACGCTTCTATCACAGCGGCGCGACGGACGATCTCAGGTCGGTGATCGCGCGAGCCGTCGCCGAGTATTCGAAGATCGCGCTGGTTGGCTTCAGTCTCGGCGGAAACCTTACGCTCAAATATCTCGGCGAAGCTCCGCCACATCCGACGATTGTCGCCAGCGTCGCGGTCTCGGCCCCCGTGGATCTCGCGGCGAGCGCACGCGTCCTCGATTCGCGACGCGCAAATCGCATCTACCTCCGGCGTTTCATCGGCACGCTGGTCGGGAAAGTTGAAGCCAAGGCGGCGCGGTTTCCCGATGAGATCGACGCGACGGGCAGCCGCAGCCTGCGCACGTTCGCCGAGTTCGATGACCGCTACACCGGTCCTTTGCACGGTTTCCGCGACGCCGCGGATTACTGGAAACAATCGAGTGCGCGTCAATTCCTGCCGCAAATCGCCGTGCCCACTTTACTGATCAACGCGCTCGACGATCCGTTCCTCGCGCCCGAATGCTTTCCGTTCGACGAAGCAACGGAGAGTCGGCATTTCTTTCTGGAAGCTCCCACGCACGGCGGACATCTCGGTTTTCTCGAAAGCCTTTGGCGCCGGCCCTGGCACGAACAACGCGCCCTGCAGTTCCTTGCGAGCGCGATCGACGGACTGTAACGTTCGCGCCCGCAGAAGGCGGCGCTGCTCCATGCTTACCATTCGCAATCTCCGAAAAACCATGGGCGGGCGCACCCTTTTCGAGAACGCGTCGCTGACGGTAAACTACGGCGAACGTGTCGCGCTCGTCGGGCCGAATGGCGCGGGAAAATCCACCTTGTTCAATATCATTCTGAAGAACGACAGCGCGGACTCCGGCGAGGTCGAACGCGACGAGTGGACGATGGTCGGTTACCTGCCCCAGGAATCGGAGCCAGTCGGCGAAGAAACCGTCATGGATGTCGCCACCGGCCGCGCGGGCGAAATCGCGGCGCTCGAGAAGGAACTGCACACGCTCGAAAAAGCCGGAACGGTCACGGGCCCGGATTACCTCGAAGCGCATGCCAAACACGAAGCGCTGAGCGATCCGCAGGTGGACGCGAAGGCGAAGAAGATGTTGCGCGGCCTCGGTTACCGAGAATCAGATTTCGGTCGTAAAGCGCGCGAGATGAGCGGCGGCTGGGTGATGCGCGCGCACCTCGCTCGATTGCTCGTGATGGAGCCGGATTTGCTGCTGCTCGACGAGCCGACGAACCACCTCGACCTGCTCTCGCTGCTTTGGTTGCAGGATTATCTGAAAAACTATTCCGGCGCGTTGCTGCTCATCTCGCACGATCGGCAGTTCATGGATGAAGTGGTCGAGAGTGTGTATGAAATCACGGAGCAGAAGTTGATCGGCTACACGGGGAATTACTCTGAATTCCTGCGCCAGCGCGAAGCAAATTACGAGCAGCAGCTCGCGGCCTACAACAATCAGCAGAAGGAAATCGCGCGGCTCCGCGAGTTCTACGATCGCTTCCGCCAGGTCGCCTCCAAAGCGTCGCAGGCAATGAGCAAGCTGAAGCAGATCGAGCGACTGGAGTTGATCGAAAAGCCGCTGCCGCCGAAGAAGCCGTTTCGATTCAATATCCCGCAACCGCCGCGGGGCGGTCAGCGCGCGATCTCGCTCGAAGGGATTGATCAGGCCTACGGCAAGCACAAGGTGTACACCGGTCTCGATCTGACGATCGAACGCGGCGAACGCACTGTTTTGGTCGGGCCGAATGGGGCGGGAAAATCGACGCTTCTGAAGATCCTCGCTGGCGTGATCGATTTCCAGAAAGGCGATCGGAATCTAGGGCACAATGCGAAGATCGGTTATTTTTCTCAGCACCGCGCCGATACGCTCGACGCGGACAACACGGTCCTCCAGGAAGTGATGAACGCCGCGCCAACGCTGGCGGAAAACGAAGCGCGCGGCATCCTCGGTTCCTTCCTCTTCCGCAAAGATGACATCTATAAGAAGACCGGAATTTTGAGCGGCGGCGAGAAGAGCCGATTGAATTTGATCAAGTTCCTCGTCGATCCGCCGAACTTGCTGCTCATGGACGAGCCCACCACGCACCTCGATATCCACGCGGTCGAGTCGCTGATCCTCGCGCTCGGTGCTTACGAAGGCACGCTCGTCTTCATCTCGCACGACGTGCATTTCATCCG
>JALYZW010000322.1 GCA_030945725.1 Verrucomicrobiota bacterium
CCGCTGCATCACGGTCGATTCTGCCACGGGGTCCCTCGACTTCGCTCGGGATGACCAGCGAGCGGGGATCGCGCAGGAGGTGCATCGCGGAGATTTTGTCGGTGAATTTCGCTTTCAGGAATCCTTCGTTTGAAGTGTTCTCAAGCAGCCGGCGAACGAGATAGGCCATTCCCGGCAGCAACTCCCCGACCGGGCAATATTCCCGCACTCGATAACCCATCTCGACAAGCGCGCGCTTGATCGGATTGGCCATTCCGTAAAGCAGCTGAAATTCGAAGCGCCGCTTGTCGATGCCTAACGAGTCCGCGTAGGCCATGGCGTGCGCGATGCTTCGCACGTTGTGCGAGCCGAACGCGGCGGTGACGACCGATTCGTGATCTAGCAGGATGCGGGTGCAGGCCTCGAAATTCGCGTCGCTCTCCGGCTTCTGCAGCCAGACTGGCACGCGCCAGCCGTTCTGCGCCGCCTTGATTTTCTCGTAATCCCAATACGCGCCTTTCACCAAACGCACCGTGAATCGCGTCCCACGCGCGCGGCCCCACTCGATCAAATCGCGCAGGTCTTTCTCGGCGTCGCGCAGGTAGGCCTGGATCACGATGCCGGCATGCGGCCAGCCGCGGAACTCGGGTTCGTCGAACAAGGTGCGGAAGAGTTCGAGCGTGGTGTTCTTATGCGCGTAGCTCTCCATGTCGAAGTTAATGAACGCGCCGGTCGCCTGCGCGCGACGCAGGATCGGACGCAGCTTCGGCGCGAGATGCGCGATCGCTTCGGCCGGATCAGCGGGATTCATCTGCGAGTAAAGCGCGGAGATTTTGACCGACACATTCACGACCGGGAATAGCTCGCTCTGTCCGCCTAACGGGTCCGTCCAGCCGCGCGTTTCATTCGTTAGGCCATCGATCAACTCAAAACAGCGCGTCGCGTATTCGTCCGCTTCCTCTTCGCTCACGACCGCTTCGCCTAACAAGTCGACGGTAAAGCCGATCCGTTGCTTGCGACGTTGCCGCAGCTTTTTCATCACATCCGCGGAGTCGCGCCCGGCAATGAACTGGCGGGCCATGCCGGAGACATTCCAGCGCATGAACGGCCCGGCGATCCACGGCACGAGATGCGCGGCGCGGATCGCGGGTTTCAGCATCGGCCCGAATCCGCCTTCGAGTCCGCTGAGATACTCGTCGAAGTGCTGCACGATTTCCTTCGGCCGATCGAGTGAGGCGAGGACGTCCACGAATCGGAACATCTGCACCTTGAATTTCTCATCGCGCATGGAGAGCGCCATCATCCGCCCGTAGAATCCGGACTTGGTGAAAATTGACTCGGGGTGGCGATCCACGAGCTCGAAAATCTGCTCGCCGCGCTGCTCCATTTCAGCCTGCAGGGAATTCATCGGCGGACGCTAATGCCACCGCCAGCGTTGGGCAAAGACAGATCGACCGCGCCGCGCCCGGACGATTGTTTTCGCGCCGGATTCGGTAACGTAGTGTGCGCCTGCGCGATATGACGAAACGATCCAAATCTGACCGCGGGGGCTGGCGATGGCTGCAAATGATCGGGTGTTTCAAGTTGCTGAACGGCGTCATCTCGATCGCGGCGACCTGCGCGATCGTGCATCTCTTTCATAAGAACGTGGCGCAGCATGCGGCGAGCTGGCTCGATCATTTCAACATCGAGAGTGACAATCCGATCGCGGCGGCATGTCTCTGGCGGCTGCGCTTCGTGCAAAGCAAACAGCTGTACGAACTCGCACTGCTCAGCTCGTTCTACTCGGTTCTCTTCCTGACCGAAGGAGTCGGGCTGCTGCTCAAGCGACGCTGGGCCGAATACCTCGCCCTCATCGCGACGGGATTTTTTATTCCATTCGAAGTCTATGAGATCTTCAGGCAACCGAGCGTCCTGAAAGCGTTGTTGTTGAGCATCAACACAGCGGTCGTGGTCTATCTTGTGTTCGTAATCGGCAAAAAGAAGGCGTGAGCCTCTCGCAGAATTACAGTGCGAAATCGAGCCGGTACACGCCCGCTACCGCGCTCACGTCCGAACTTGATTCTGTTAGCGAAAGGATCCAGCGAAATGAAATTAAACGAACGCATCAAGGAAATGGCGGCCGCGGGGTACATCCTGCTTTGGCTGCTCGGAATTCCGATTCCGGTTCTCTTCCTGTTTTTTCTTCTCCGCGGTTGCACATAGGGGTTCTGGGGTACGCGGAGCGGAGCCGCCTGGCGGAGTCTTAAGGTCAAACTCAACGATTTCGGCCAGGCGGTTTTTTTTCGCAACGGATTCGTCCGCGGGGGAGTTTCAAGTTTCGGCGATCGGCGACCGCCGCTAGCGTTGCGTGGTGGATCGATATCAGTTTGCGAGCGATAACACCGCGGCCGTCGCGCCTGAGGCGTGGGCGGCATTGGAGCGAGCGAATGCGGACGGCGTGCCGTCCTACGGCGACGATGCCTGGACCCGCCGCGCCTGCGATCTGGTGCGTGAGATCTTCGAGACGGACTGCGACGTTTTCTTTGTTTTCAACGGAACCGCCGCCAATGCGCTCTCGCTCGCCCAGCTCTGCGGCCCATTCCAGAGCGTGCTCTGCCACGAGTTCGCGCACATCGAAACCGATGAATGCGGTGCGCCGGGATTCTTCTCCGGCGGCGCCAAACTCCTGCCGATTAGCGGGGCGAACGGGAAATTAGACCTCCCCGAAATGGACGCGGTGCTCGCGCGCCAACGCGACCTGCATTCGACGAAACCGCGCGTGATCAGCGTGACGCAGGCGACGGAACTGGGCACGGTCTATACGCGCGACGAGTTGATGGCACTGGCCGAGTTTGCGGGGCGGCGGTCGCTGCTCGTGCAAATGGACGGCGCGCGCTTTGCGAACGCCGTCTCTTCACTTGGTTGCGCGCCGAAGACCATCACGTGGGAGGCAGGAGTCGACGTCCTTTCTTTTGGTGGAATCAAGAACGGAACGCCGGTCGGCGACCTGGTCGTTTTCTTCAATCGGGAGCTCGCGCGCGAATTCGATTATCGCGCGAAGCAGGCGGGGCAGCTGGCCTCGAAGATGCGGTTTCTCGCTGCGCCCTGGGTGGGACTTTTGGAGAACGACATTTGGTTAAAGAACGCCCGCCACGCGAATGAACGCGCACGATCGCTCGCGCGCCAATTAGGCGAGCTGCCCGGCTTCGAAGTCTGCTTTCCATGCGAAGCGAGCGCAGTTTTTCTGCGCTTGAGCGCCGCTTTGGTGCGCGAGCTGCACGCGCGCGGCTGGCATTTTTACAAGTTCATCGAACCGGACGTTTACCGGTTGATGTGCTCATGGGCGGTCACCGAGCAGGACATCGATGAGTTTGTCGCGGACGCAAAAGATGTGCTTGCGCGCACGACGGATTGAGTCGGCTCGCGGCGGATAAAGTTGCTGCCGCGGGTGTCGTGCTTTATACAAACAACCGATGAGACCAGTTGTCCTTGCGGGAATCGTCGCGGTGCTTTTTTCGAGCGGATGCCGCACGGCGGAGAAAGTGGCCGTCACCTCGTTCCGCGTGATCGATACGCCGGCGGCGTATGTTCGGCGACATCTGGACACGGGCGAACAAACAACGACGACGACCACCGTGACGTCAGATCGTGTCACGCCCGGTCACGCGGTCGAGGTTGCGCCGCCTCCACCTCCTCCGCGCCGAATTGCCGCGGAGGCACGTACGACGACGCAACGGCCAGTCACCACCGCGACTCCACGTCCGTCGCCGCGCCCATCGGATCAAAGTGTGGTCGCACGATCGTCCGCTGCCCCGAGCGCGCGCAACGCGGGCAGTCAGTCGGCGCAATTTCCGACCGCGAAACCTGTGCCGGGCAAGCCGGGTTATGTCTTCAGTCCATTCGATCCGAGCGGCGGTTACGTAGATGTGAGTGGCTATCCTTCGGGCAGTAAGGCGAAGGATCCGTACTCACAAAAGGTCTTCATCGTCCCTTAGTCCTGCCCGGGAACGCCGAGTCAATTCCGGTCGTCGCAGGTTCGCGCCCAGCGACTTGGCGCGGTGGTCGCAGAGTCTAACGCGGCAACGACGTGGGCGGCGTTTCGCTGGCCGTTCGGCGGAGTTAACGACCAATTCGGTTACTAACCGCGCCTAGATTTTCGACCGCGACCAATCTTCGACTTTTTGTCTCGACTTGCACGCGGGCGGCGTGCTTTCTGCGCGTGTTCGAGCGCGGGACGGGCAGCGCCGGACCAAGCCCCTTTTAGCCTCGCCGAACGAACAAAGTTCCTCGAATACCACAGTTGCGCACGGTTCGTGCTTTTATGGTAATTATGAGGCTGACCAGCGTCCGATCACTCCGCAGCAGTTTCACTTCGCTGTGCAGCGCGGTCGCCTATAACCGCAACGCGATGCGCCTCGCGACGTGGATCATGTCGGTGTTGACGCTCCTTTGTGCCTCCGCCACCGCGGATGCTTACACGCTCGAAGGGCCAAGCTGGCCCGCAGGCACGGTTTTCGTTTTGCAGCTCAGCCTCGGAAACAGCGGCAAAACTCTCCAGGATGGAAACACCTCGTGGGACGCCGCCGTCGCGCCCGTGGTGGACATGTGGAATCAGCGACTCGGCCGGATCCAACTGGCCTCAGTCACGGTTCCAGGCAGCGCAACCTCTGGCGATCATGTGAATTCGATCGTCTTCACGAGCAGCGTTTTCGGCCAGTCGTTTGGCAGCAGCACGCTCGCCGTCACCTATTACAAGTGGATCGGATCCTCCACCATGACGGAATCCGACACACTCTTTAACAACGCGCAGACCTTCGACTCGTATCGAGGGCCGTTGCAATTTGTGCCGCACGGTCCCGCGATCGCAGATATCCGCCGCGTTTTATTGCATGAAATCGGACACGCGCTCGGCCTCGGCCATCCTGATTCCGCCGGTCAGCATGTCGCCGCGGTCATGAATTCTGTGGTCGGCGACCAGGAAGTGTTGTCGGACGACGATATCTCGGGCGGCGAGCGGCTTTACGGCACGCCCTTGGTCCAGCCGACGCCAACTCCGGCGCCAAGCGCGACGCCCGTCCCGACCGCGACGCCAAAACCGACGCCGGCCTCCACACCCACTCCGGCTCCCCCCACACCGACGCCGACTGCCGGCCCCGGCACCAGCGCGAGCCACATCGCAAATATTTCCACCCGCATGAACGTCGGCACCGGCAACGATGTGCTCATCGGCGGCTTCATCGTCAAAGGCTCGCAATCCAAAAAGGTCATCGTGCGTGCGATCGGCCCGTCGCTCAACGGCATCGCCGGCGCGATCGCCGACCCGACGCTCGAATTGCACGACAGCACCGGCGCGACGGTGGCTTCGAACGACGACTGGCAGTCCGGCGCGGACGCGGCCGAGTTGATGGCGAGCGGCGTGGCGCCCTTAAACGCAAGCGAGTCGGCCCTGATCGCCACCCTTCCGGCCGGCAGCTACACGGCGATCGTGAGCGGATATGGAGGGGCCGTTGGCGTCGCCTTGGTCGAAGTTTATGAATACGACGCGAACTCGACGCGATTAATGAACATCTCGACACGCGGCCGCGTCGGCCTGTCCGACCAGGCACTGATCGGCGGTATGATCGTGCAGGGCACCAAGTCGAAGAATGTGGTCGTGCGCGCGCTCGGCCCATCGCTCGCGTCGATGCTTTCCGGCGCTCTCTCTGATCCGATGCTCGAGATTCGCGACGGAAGCGGTACTCTCGTGGCGGCTAACGACGATTACGTTAACAGTCCGCAATACGCGCAGATCGTGGCGACTGGTGTGCCACCTTCGGATACGCGCGAAGCCGCGGTCCTCGCCAGCCTTGCTCCGGGTAGTTATACCGCGGTCGTGCGAGGTGCGAACAACGCGACGGGCGTCGGCATGGTGGAAGTTTTTGATCTTGATTTGTAACGCAGAAATAGCTGATTTTTCGTGAAACTCGTGCGAAGTTAACGAGTTGAATCGCAACCCGCGCATACGCATTGTTGTCGCTCCAGTCCGCTCCGCCCTATGAAAACCATCCGATCCTTCTTCGTCCTTTTCGCTCTCGCGTTCGCACTTCACAACGCAACAGCCACAACCGTCATCCCACCGACCTTTGATGATCTCGTCGGCCGCGCGGATGTGATTTTCCAGGGCTCGGTCACGAACTTGAAATCCCAGTTCGTCGGTGAAGGCGCGAACCGTCACATCGCGACTTTCGTTACCTTCAAAGTCGATGAGCAGATCAAAGGATCGGCCGGCTCCGACTACACGATGCAGATGATGGGCGGCACGGTCGGCCAGGAGACAATGGAAGTGACCGACGGGCCGAAATTCAAAGTTGGCGATCGCGATATTCTCTTCGTAGAACACAACGGCTCCCAGTTCATCCCGCTCGTCGGAATCATGCACGGACGTTTCCGGGTGCAAAAAGATCAGGCCACCGGCCGCGACATCGTGGCCACGAATGATGGCGCGCCCCTCGCGGATGTGACAAAGCTTGGGCGTGATGAGGCTGCTGCTTCGGTGGGTGCACCACTCACGCCGCAGGCTTTCAAGACGAACGTCAAGACACAGCTCGCGCGTCTGGCTCAATAACGTGACGCTGCCATTCCGGCGGTTATTGGCGTTCGGCCTCGGCTTTGCGGCTGTGCTTTGCGGTGTCGAGTCGACGCGCGCCTACGTCCGTATTCCTGGGAATCCGCAGTGGACGGTTCCCCGGCTCACGATGCATCTGCAATTTCCCGACCCGCCGTTCGTGCTGACCGACGGCAGTGCGACGTATTATCGAGCGTTCGAAAATTCGCTCGCGCTTTGGAACGAAGAGATGCGCGATTTCCAGTTCGATTGGAGCGAAGAGCCGACGCCGGCGGAGCCGTTCCGCAACGGCGACCAGAAGACCGAGATCTCGATGCAGGCGAGCATCTATGGCAGCCCATGGCCAAATGGCGTTCTCGCCGTCACGCTGCTCAACTACAGCAACGGCCGGATGACCGAAGCGGACATCGTTTTCAATAACGCCGCGCAGAAATTCGATTCCTATCGCTCCGGCAGCGCGGCCAAAGGGAGCGATTTTCACCGAATCGCTTTGCACGAGCTGGGCCACGTCCTCGGGCTCGATCATTCGAAAGATCCCTACGCTGTGATGAACGCGACCTACAGCGGCAGCGATCATCTGCAGCCCGACGATCTCAACGGTATCTGGGCGATCTACGGCCAGGCTCCGAATGCTCCCGCGACAACCGCTGGCAATGGTCGGATTGCGAACATTTCCACCCGCGTCCGTGTTGGCACCGGAAGCAATGTCATGATCGGCGGCTTCATCATCCAGGATTCTACGAAAGCCGTTTTGATCAGGGCGCTTGGCCCATCGCTGACGGCCTTTGGAGTTGCCGGGGCTTTGCCGGATCCGGTGTTAGAACTTCATCACCGCGATAGTCAAGGGAACGACGTCGTCGACGCAGTGAACAACAACTGGAGGGATAACCCGACGCAAGCCCAAGCGATTCAAAACACCGGGATTGCCCCGACCAAGGATGCCGAGTCCGCGATTTACGCCCAGCTGGCACCGGGCGCCTACACCGCGATCGTCAGCGGTAACAACGGCAGTTCTGGCGTCAGTCTCGTTGAGGTCTACGATCTATCACAGCCAAGCGGCAAGATCGGCAACATCGCGACACGCGGACAAGTCGGCGCTGGAGACGACGCGCTCATCGGCGGTTTCATTATTTCCGGTCCGCAGGCGGTCCAAGTCGTGGTGCGCGCGATTGGCCCTTCGCTCACTCAGTATGGCGTCGCCGGTGCGTTGTCCGATCCGGTGCTCGAGCTCCGCAACCCGAACGGCGACCTTCTGCAAACGAACGACAATTGGACCAGCCTGTCGCAGTCGACACAGTTCGCGCTCGATTTTCATGGGCTTACGCCGAAAGACAACCGGGAATCCGCCGTTCTCGCGTATCTCGCTCCAGGCAATTTCACCGCCGTCGTGCGTGGCAAGAACGACGGAGTCGGCGTCGGCTTGGTGGAAGTCTACGACCTCGCTTTAGACCAGTAGCGACGGACGGGCTACGGCTTCTCTTCAGCGCGTTGACGCGCCACATCGCGGCGGACTTTTGCGGTCGTATCGAGCGCTTGCTTCGCCCAATCATGCTCGCTCACGGGGCGCGACGCATTCGTCGGCATGGCCGTAGCCGGGGCCCCGGCAGTCCGGTGTTGAAGCGCAAACAGGATGCCGAGCGCGACGAGAGCTGCGAAAACGAGGAACGCTTTCATACCTGGATCACAGCAGAGCGCGCGCCATGGTTTGGCGGCCGCGGATTGCTCAGGCCGCGCGCGAGTGATAAGTGATCTGGTGCGCGGTCTTCCTTTCGCCGGTCGGATTTTCCTCCTCGCGCTGCTCGCGTTCGGCGCGCGCTTGGCGACCGCACAAACGTACGAGGGCCGCGAATTAGTCCGCGCCGAGTTGCTCGCCGATACCACCGCCGTCATTCCCGGCAAACCATTTACGGCCGGCTTGTGGCTGCGGATGGCGCCCGGCTGGCATACCTACTGGAAGTTCCCAGGCGACGCGGGCATCCCGACCGAATTGAAGTGGAACGTCCCGTCCGGCTGGAAAATCGGCGAGATCCAATGGCCGATTCCGTTGAAGATGACCGAACCGGGCGACATCCAAATCTACGGATACCGCGACGAAGTTCTGTTGCTGCAGGAAGTAATCCCGCCCGCTTCCGTCGTCGGTCAGAATTTGGAACTGGCGGCGGAAGCGACCTGGCTGGTCTGCGAGAAAATTTGTATTCCCGGTGGCGCGAAGTTGCACCTTTCGTTGCCCGTCTCCTCGACCGCGGACCGCGCCAACGAAGAAACGTTCGCTCGTTTTCGAAGTGCGATTCCGCAACCGTGGCCCGCCGGTGGCGTAGCGAGCGCCGCGTGGAAGCGACAGGGGAACGAGCTGGAACTGACCCTGAAGAGCGCGGTTCTTCAGAATCATTCCGCCGTCGATTTTTACCCGCTTCCCGAACCGAACGTCGTCGTCGGCCACACCAAAAAAGAGGTCTCGCCGGACGCGATCTTGTTTCGGGTGCCGATCGAAACGACGGACACGAACGTCGCCGCGCTCAACGGTGTCGTCGTTTTCGGCCAGGCCGACGGCACCGCCGCGCGCAATGCCTGGATCGTTCCCAAGAACGATGGTGAGGCGACGCTCCGCGGAGCTTCGTCGACAGGCTCGGCGGAATCTCGCCCCACCGCCGGCACGATCGCGAAGTTTCTCCTCTTCGGATTCATCGGCGGATTTATCCTCAATTTGATGCCGTGCGTCCTCCCGGTCATCTCGCTGAAAATCTTTGGGTTCATCCAGCACGCTGGGCAAAGCCGCCGCCGGATCCTGCGCAGTGGCCTCGCTTTTACGGCGGGCATCTTCGCGTGGTTCATCGGCCTGGCGATCGTGCTGATCGCGCTAAAGGCCGCCGGCCGCGAGATCACCTGGGCGTTCCAGTTTACCAACCCGACGTTCGTGCTCGCGATGAGCGCGGTCGTGCTCGTCTTCGCGCTCAATCTCTTCGGCGTTTTCGAAATCGCGCTACCGCAACGCGCGAGCCGCGGCGTGCTTGGCTGGACCGCGAAAGAAGGCGATGCGGGTTCATTCTTTCAAGGCGTCTTCGCGACGGTCCTCGCCACGCCCTGTACCGCGCCTTTTCTCGGCGCCGCGCTCGGCTTCGCCTTCACCCAATCGTCATTCCTCATCCTGGCGATGTTCCTCGCCATCGCCGCCGGCATGAGCCTGCCGTACGTGCTGCTTTCCGCACAGCCCGCCTGGCTGCGACTGCTCCCGAAACCGGGCGCGTGGATGGTCCGCGTGAAACAGCTGATGGGATTTCTCCTCCTCGCGACCCTGATGTTTTTGCTGTGGGTGCTCGCGGTGGAGCGCGGCGCCGACGCCGTGATTTGGTCCGGCTGTTTCCTGCTCGCGGTGAGCCTCGCTTGCTGGATCAAGGGCTCCTTCATCACGCCGATTGCCTCGCGGACAACGCGTCTCGTCGCGGTTCTCGCGATTGTTATCGTGCTCGCAGCGAGCGCCTCCTTCTTCGTCGGCAACAAATTCGCCAGCGCACGACGCCTCGCCGGCACGCCTGAGCCGGGCGGTGACTGGCAGGCCTTCACGCCCGATCGGCTGGCGAGCGAACTCGCGCAGGGCCACACGGTCTTCGTCGACTTCACGGCCGCTTGGTGCGTGACGTGCAAGTTTAACGAAACCGCCGTGCTCGAAAGCAGCGCGGTCCGTCAAGCATTTCAGCGCCGCGGCGTCATAAAGATGAAAGCCGACTGGACGAACGCCGATCCGGTGATTACGAAAATCTTGAAACACTTTGGACGTCCGGGTGTCCCGCTTTACGTGCTCTATCCGCCGGAAAAAAATGCCGAGCCATTTGTCTTTCCAGAGCTACTGACCAAGGCAATGGTGCTGAACCAAATCGAACCCCAGCGCGCCGCCAACCGCGTCATCCCGAGCGAAGTCGAGGGACCCCGCCGCGATATCACAAGCAACTGAATCACCAGCCACTAATCCAATATGAAACGCCACTCGCTCCCACTCCTCGCCCTCATCACCACCCTTGCTGCCACATCGCTTTTCGCGGCCGACTCACCACCGGTCGGCAGCGCCGCGCCTGACTTTTCCATTACCGACACGAACGGCAAAACCCGCTCGCTTTCCGAGTTCAAAGGCAAGCACGTCGTCCTCGAATGGTTCAACCCGGAGTGTCCGTTCGTGAAGAAACACTACGGCAGCGGGAATATGCAGAAGCTGCAGGAAGAAGCGACCGCGAAAGGCGTCGTCTGGCTCACGATCGACTCATCCGCTCCTGGCCTGGAAGGCAATCTCACCGGCGAAGCCGCCAATAAAATCATCAAGTCCTGGAAGGCGCATTCGACCGCCCTGCTGCTCGACCCGGACGGCAAAGCGGGGCGCGCCTATGGTGCGAAAAACACACCGCATATGTTCGTCATTAATCCGGAAGGCAAAATCGTTTACGAAGGCGCGATCGACAGCAAACCGACGCCGAACCCCGCCGACATCGCGGGCGCGACAAATTACCTCCGAGTCGCGCTGGACGAATCTCTCGCGGGCAAACCGCTCACGACGCCGAGCTCGCGTCCGTATGGCTGCTCCGTGAAGTACAAATAGCGCGTCAATCCCGCGCGCTGGCCCGCGCGGCGAGGCGCAGTACCGGCATCGGCGTCAGGCGCACGAGAAGCATGCTCAGTTTCATGACGATGCCGGGTACAACCGAGGGCTGATTGCGTTCGATTGCGTGCAAGGCCGCGCGGACCACCGCCGCCGCGGAAACGTGCGTGAACTCGGGCGCGAACTTCCCGGCTTTCGCCGTGCGGTTCGCGACGCTGGTGAATTCCGTATGGACCGGGCCCGGGCAGAGTGCCGTTACCTGAACGCCGGAGCCGTGCAACTCTGTGCGCAATGCTTCCGAAAAACTCGTGACGTACGCTTTCGTGGCCGCGTAGACCGCCATGCCGGCGATGGGCAGGAAACCCGCCGACGAACTAACATTCAAAATCGCGCCCTGCCGGCGTTCTATCATCGGCGGCAGCAGCCGATGAGTCAGCGCGGTGAGGGCGCCCACGTTTACTTTTACCATGGCCTCGACGCGCCTCGCATCGCTCGTTCCAAACGGGCCGAGGTCGCCGAGACCGGCGTTGTTGATCAACAGATCGATCGCGATGTTTTCGCGTTGCAACCAGACGCAGAGCGCGTCGATCTCGGCCGCGTTCGCGAGATCAGTGGCGCGGATCGCGACTTTCAAATTTGGGGCACGCGCGATGAGTTCGTCGCGCAGCGCGTTCAGCCGATCCTCGCGCCGCGCGACGAGGACGATGGTGCCGGCGCGCTCGGAAAGCTGTCGCGCGAACTCGGCTCCGAGCCCGGCGGACGCGCCGGTGATCAAAGCAGTGCAGCCGGTGAAGTCGAAGCGGCTCATCCTTGTCGCAGAATCGGCTCGAGCGCTCGCCAGACGGTTTCTGCCACCACGCGATGGCCGGCGGCGGTGGGATGAATCATGTCGTCCTGATTTAACTCCGCATGTCCGCCGACGTTCTCGAGCAGAAACGGAATCAGCAACGCGTTATTCTCGTTCGCCACGTCGGCGAACGTTTGCCGGAATTCGGTGGCGTATTTCGCGCCCACGTTCGGCGGAATTTGCATGCCCGCGATGACGATCTTCGCCTCCGGATTTTTCGCTTTCACCTTGGCGACGATCGCCTCGAGGTTCGCTTTCATGTTCGCGACCGGGAGGCCGCGCAAGCCATCGTTGCCGCCGAGCTCGAGCACAAGCACGTCGATTTTTCGTTGCAGTAGCCAGTCGACGCGGCGCAGGCCGCCCGCGGTGGTGTCTCCGCTCAGACCGGCGTTCTCGACCTGGAACGGCAAATTGGCGGCGTGAATTTTATCGGCGATCAACGCCGGGAATGCTTCCGAGTGCTCGACGCCGAGACCCGCGCTCAAGCTATCGCCGAGAAATACGATCGTCTTCGCGCCGGCCGCCGCCGGCGCAGCGGAAGCCGGTTGCGCGCCAGCGATTGGCGCGAGCAGCAAGACCGACGCGATTACCCAAGATCGAAGCATCATTTTTCCCATGCGCGGCGAATTATGTTCGCGTAAGCAAAACGACCGTCAATGACCGCTGCACCAATTCTCGACGTTCG
>JALYZW010000340.1 GCA_030945725.1 Verrucomicrobiota bacterium
CGCGATCGACGTGCTGAAGGACGCGATCAAAGCGAACCCGAAAGCGGCGACTCCGTATCTCCAACTCGCCTACATCTACGCGAAATACCTCAAGAAAAACGACCAGGCCGTAAAATACGCGAACGAAGCGGTCGCATTGGATCCGCAAAATATCGAGACGTACCAGCGTCTCTACGAAATCGAGACCGCCGTTGGCGACGCGAAGAAAGCGCTCAGCGCGCTGGATCGCGCAAAAACGTCGAAGAGCGAAGACCCCGCCTTCTGGACGCGCCTCGGGAAATTATACGCGACCACCATTCTGAAAGATGACGTGGACCCGAAACCGGAAGAGTTGCGCCGGATCAACGACGTCTTCCAGAAAGCCGCCGCGCTGGGGAAAGATGACGTGACGGTGTTGAAAGACGTCGCTGATTTTTACGCGGCGTCCCGGCAGATCGAGCAGGCCATTCCGCTCTATCTGCGCGTTCTCGAGCTGCAACCGGACGATGCCTCAGCGCGCGAGAAACTCGCGACCGGATTTGTGCTGACCAACCAGCGCGCGAAAGCGATCGCGATGCTGCAGGAGATCATCAGCGCGCATCCGGAGAAATATCAGCCCTATGATCTGCTCGCGCAGTTATTGGATGACGATGCTCGCGCGCTGGCCCGCGCCAACGACCTCGAGCGCGCGAAAGCACAGTTCGCGAAGGCGGCGGAAAACTACGAGCAGAGCCTGCTGATTAACCCGAACCACCCGACGTCGTACCTGCGTCTCGGCGAGCTCCTCGTCGGCCCGCTGCGCAATGCAGAACGCGCCATGAAGTTGCTCCTGGAAGCGCGCGGTCATTTCCCGGATGCCCCGGAGTTCACTTACCTGCTCGCGATCACGCAACGCGAAGCCAAGCAGCCTCAGCTCGCCATCGCCACTTTCGCGGAGGCTCTCCACGAGGCCACCGAGTCGTCGCCTGAGATGGTCAGCGCGCGCTTCTATTTCGATTACGCGGTCGCGGCCGACCAGGCGGGGTTGCATGACAAGGCGGCGGAATTGTTACGCCAATCGATCAGTCTCGATCCGGCGCATGCGGCCGAGGCCTACAACTATCTCGGCTACATGTGGGCGGAACAAAATGCGCATTTGGACGAGGCGGAGGACGCGGTGAAACACGCGCTGCAGCTCGAACCTAGCAATGGCGCTTACCTCGACAGCCTCGGCTGGTTACATTTTCGCGCCGGAAAGTTCAATGATGCGCTCGACGAGCTTCTGCGCGCCGCGCAAAATCTGAAGCAGTCCGATCCCGTCGTCTTCGAGCACATCGCGGATACCTATGCGAAATTGAGCAATATTCCCCAGGCCCTCGAGTTTTGGGGAAAAGCGCTTGCACTGGATCCGGGGAACAAAGCGCTCGCGGAAAAGATTGAGCAGACGAAAACAAAGATGAGCAAAGGGCCCAGGCCGAAAATGGATCCCACGCCATGAGTTCACCGGAGGTTCCGCGCGTCGGCTCGTCGATCGCGAGCCGGAAATATCCGACCGCCTGGCAGCGGAAAATGATGTGGGCTGCGATGACGACGTTGTTTGTCGTCTTTCTCGTCCTCGTCGTCGGCACGGTGATCTGGCTCGCCGCGAACGCGGTCGGATTTCTCCAGCCGATTCTCATTCCGGTCGCGATCGCGATCATTCTCTCTTACTTGCTCGATCCGCTCGTTACGCGGCTGACGCAACGCGGCTGGGGACGGGTGACATCCGTCCTCACTCTGTTCGCGATCGCGCTGCTGGCGCTGACCGCGTTCTTCGTCTGGCTCGTGCCGATGATCTCGATGCAGACGGCAAACGCGGCCAAAGAACTCCCGGGCTACACGCAAAAGGCGCGCGATTTCGCGGTCGATGCAATCTACCGCTACGATCAGAAATTCGGCATGCTCGGATCTCCCGCGCGCGGAAAATCCGGCGCCACCAGCGGCTTCGTGGATTGGCTGCTCGCGTCCCCCACTCCGTCGCCACAGCCGTCTGTCGCGCAGCCGCCAGCGGTCCCCGACCAAACCGGCGCACCTGCCGCGGAGGCGAGTCCACCAGTGCCGACCGCGGCCAAACTGACGATCGCCGAGCGCCGTCGGATCCAGGATTGGGTGCAAAAACAGGTGCCGAATATCGAGCGGCAACTGCCTGATCTGACGAGCAAGCTTTGGAAGCTGACGAAGAACAGCATCGGCGGTTTCCTCGGCGTGACCGGTTTCCTCCTCAGCCTCGTGATGGTGCCGATCTACCTGTTTTTTCTCCTGAAAGAACGCCCGGCGATCGAGCGCCGCTGGAAGGAATATCTGCCGTTGCGGCCGTCGCCGTTGAAGGACGAAGTCGCGACCGTCTTGATCCAGATCAACAACTACGTCATCGCCTATTTTCGCGGTCAACTCCTCGTGTGTCTCGTCGATGGATTGCTCATCGGCACCGCGCTCACAGTGATGGGATTGAACTTCGCGCCGCTCATCGGCGTGCTCGTGATTTTCCTGACCATGATCCCTTACGTGGGGATCGTGCTCTGCTGGATTCCGGCTTTTCTCATCGCCGCCGCGCAATGGGGCGACTGGACGCATCCGCTGATCGTGACCGGCATCTTTTTCATCATCCAAAATCTCGAGGGCATGTTTTACGCGCCGCGCATTGTCGGCAATTCGGTCGGCCTTCATCCGATGACCGTCATCGTGTCGATCTTCGTCTGGGGCCTTCTGATCGGCGGATTGCTCGGACCGATTCTGGCGGTTCCGTTGACTGCGACCGTCAAGGTCCTGATGGCCCGTTACGTGTGGGGACATCGCCTCCGCCAGCGGGTCACGCGGAACATCGAGCACGTGCCCGTCGTGCGCGAGACGGAGAAGAATTCGCCCGTTTCGGCGAAGGCACGCTGAACTCTTCCGCGTGCGACCGCTTGCATTCGCGCCGTCCACGAGCGTAGGAAAGCCGTGATGGCAGAGGTCAAATATTCCCGGCGCAAGCGACGTTCCCGCCGCGGGAGCAGTCGCTGGGGGCTAACGCCGGCGCGTGCGGCGATCTTTGGCGCGGCGGTTATTGCCGGGTTCGCGATCGGAGGAGCGCTGCTGGTTTACGGTCCGCGTGCTTACAATAGCTGGCGGGAATCGCGCCTGCTCAAACGCGCGAACGAGCTCTTCGCGAAGCACGATTACGATGCCGCGATCAACGCGGCGCGCGATGCGCTCCAGATTCAGCAGCAATCGTTGCCCGCCTTTTACATTCTGGCCGAAGCCACCGAGAAAGAAAACCGCCCCGAGACAGTCGCCTGGCGCGCGCAGATCGCGCGTTTATCGCCACAGCATCTCGACAGTCAATTAAACCTCGCGTCGGCTGCCTTACGTTTCGGCCAGCTCGAGACGGCACGGAAAGCGCTCGACGAAGTCCCGGCCCAGGATCGCGATCGCGCCGCCTATCACGTCGTGGCCGGCTGGCTGGCGCGCGCGCAGGGAAACGACGGTGAAGTAGAGCAGCACTTCGCGGCCGCCGTCGCGCAGGAGCCGGGGAACGATCTTTACCAATTCAATCTCGCGGTCCTGCAAATCCGTTCCGCGGATTCGGACAAAAGTGATCGCGCGCGCGAGACGCTCGAACGGCTGTCGAAGGTCGCCGCGTATCGCCCGGGCGCGCTTCGCGCCCTGCTTGCGGATGCGGTGCAGCACGACCAACTGCAGCGCGCGGAAGATTTCGCGCAGGATCTGCAAATGAGCCCGCAAATCACATTCGCGGATTACCTGCTCTGTCTCGACTTCTACCGAAAACTGGACGCAAAAAAGATCGCCGCGGTGTTGGAAAAAGTGAAACCGATGGCGGCGCGAAACCCGGCCGATCTCGCGCTGCTGATGGACTGGATGAATCGGAACGGATTCGCCGCGGAAGTCCTGAAATGGACCGAGAAACTGCCGGCGGACGTGACCACGAATCCGCCCGCGTCAGTCATGGTCGCGGAAGCATTTGCCGAAGGGAAAAATTGGTCTCGGCTGAAGCGCTGGACGCGCAGCAGCTCGTGGGGGGAATCGGAATATTTGCGGTTCGCGTACCAGGCTTACGCCGCCCGCCAATCGCGCCAATCCGCGGCCGACGCAGAGTTTGATGCGCTCTGGCGTTCCGCAGAACGCGCAGCGAGCGAAAAGCCGGAACGCGAGGTCGCGCTCGCTCGTCTTGCCGGTCGGTGGAATCTCACTGCGGAATCCGAACAGCTCTGGCTGCGCGTCATGAAAAACTCTCCTGCGCGCCGGGAAGCGCTCGAGGCGCTCCTGCAAATTTATCGCGCGAACAACGACCTGCCAAATCTCTACCGGACGGCGCAGCGCTTGCATGAAACTTCTCCGAGCGAGCCGGCTCTGGCCGCGAATTATGCGCGGCTTGCGCTGCTCCTCGATCAAAACACCGCGGACGGACACCGCGCCGCGAAGGACGCTTACGAGAAAGCCCCAAAGGATGTGAGCTGCGCGATGACCTACGCGTTTTCCCTTTATGGCCTCGGGCGCACCGCTGAGGGGATCGAGGTCATGAAACAGCTTCCCGCGGAGGAGCTGCACGATCCGCACGCTGCGGTTTACGCGGCCGTTCTTTTGCTCGATGAGAGCCGACCGGATGCCGCGCAGGAATACGTTTGGGCGGCGCAGACCGGCTCGATTTTTCCGGAAGAAAAAAAACTGCTCGATGAGGCGCTGGCCAAGTCGGCCTCGTCGTCGCCGGTGGCAACGGAATCGGCGGTCGCGCCGCCGACACCGACGGCAACTCCGACCGTCACTCCACCTGCGCCGTAACCGTAGCGCGGGACGACGGGTGATCGGCCATCGCCTTTTGGACGACGATCGCGGCCAGATTCTGCGTCGCCGCGTCGAGGGCCGCGTTGGCGTTTTTTAGCCGCTGCACTTCCTTGCTCCGAAGCGCCTCCCGCACCGCTTCTGTCGCCTCCGAGATCAGCTGCTTTTCGGCGAACGCGATCTCATCCCCGACCAGCGTGAACGCCGACGTCACCGCGCGAAGCATCTCTTCCGCCTTGAGTTTCGCTTCTGTCCAAACTCGCTCGCTCATGTCTTCAAATGCATGATCGAGCGAATCCGCGAGCATCGCTTCGACCGCCTCGTCGGAAACATCGACCGCGCTTTCGATGTTCACGATTTTTTCCGCACCGGTTCTCGTGTCGCGCGCGAGCACATGCAGGATTCCATTCGCATCGACTTCGAATTGCACACCGACGCGCGCGACACCTTTCGGCGCACGTTCGAACGCCAGCTCGAATTGGCCAAGCGGCCAGTTGTCGCGCGCCATTTCGCGTTCGCCTTGCAGCACTTTGATCGACATCGAGGTCTGATTGTTCACCGCGGTGGTGAACATCTCGCCGGCTTTGATCGGGATGGTGGAGTTCCGCGGAATAATCACGTTCATCAACCCACCGAACGTCTCGATCCCGAGCGACAGCGGCGTTACATCCAGGAGCACGACGTCGCGGACCGCGCCGGACAGAATGCCCGCTTGGATTGTCGCGCCGATGGCGACGGTCTCATCCGGATTTTGCGACACGTTTGGCTCGCGGCCGAAAATCTCCGCAACGATCCTGCGCACCAACGGCATCCGGGTCGCGCCGCCGACCAAAATCACCTCGTCGAGATCAGACGGATTCACCTTCGCGTCCGCCAGCGACCGCAAACAATGCGACCGGGTCCGCTCGATGATCGGCCGGCTTAATTCATCCAGTTCCTCGCGCGAAAGGGCGCAGGAAAAACTCGCAGCGCCGGCCACGAACGGAAGCTCGATTCGTGTTTCCTCCGCAAACGAAAGACGATGCTTCGCGCCGATGGCCGCCTCACGCAGGCGCGCGATTGCTTCCGAATTTTCGCGCTGCGGAAAGTCGCCTTCGCGCAATTGCGTGAGGAGCGCGTTGTCGATATCGTCGCCCCCGAGGCGTGTGTTGCCATTCGTCGCCAGGACTTCGAACACGCCGTTATTCAGCTCCAGGATCGAGATGTCGAACGTGCCACCGCCGAGATCGTAGACCGCGATTCGCGATCGACTCCCGAGTTTATCGAGCCCGTAGGCGAGCGCGGCGGCCGTCGGTTCGTTGACGATTCTTTCAACCGTGAAACCCGCGAGCTCGCCCGCCCGTTTCGTCGCGGTCCGTTGCGCGTCATTGAAATACGCCGGCACCGTGATGACCGCGCGCGAGATCGCTCGACCGAGCCCTGTCTCCGCATCGTTTTTCAGCTTTCGGAGAATCGCGCCGGAGACCTCCTCGGGCTTCAGTTCGCGGTCGCCGACTCTGACCGTGATCGGTGCGCCGCGCCGACGGACCAACTGGTACGAAACGTCGGCGTCGCCTTCGCGCAGGGCGTCGCCCTGCACCCCGATAAATCGTTTGATCGAATACACACTACGCGCC
>JALYZW010000341.1 GCA_030945725.1 Verrucomicrobiota bacterium
GTCATCAAATCCGCCACCAAACGCTCGCCTACTTTCGGATCGTTTTGAAAATGCCTGGCGAAATCGCCGTGGGTAAAAATGCCAAGCAATTTCCCGTCGGTATCGGCGATCACGGCAGCGCCGGCGCGCACCGCCGTCATCGATTTCAACACCACCCGGATGCTCGCGTCGGGCGCGACCAGCGCCACAGCCGCACGCGGCCGCATCACCTGATGCACGCGCATGAGCAAACTGCGGCCGACCATTCCGGCCGGATGAAAGCGCGCGAAATCTTCCTTCTGAAAACCGCGCGCCTCCAGCAGCACCATCGCCAGCGCATCGCCGAGCGCGAGCATCGCCGTGGTGCTGGAAGTGGGCGCGAGATTCATCGGGCAGGCTTCCTGTTCGATGTTCACGTCGAGGAGCACGTCGCAATTTTTCGCCAGCGTCGAATCGGTGTCGCCGCACAGGGCGATGATCTTGACCTGGAACCGCGCGATCGCCGGCAGAATGCGGAGCAGTTCCTCGGTCTCGCCGCTCGAGCTAAGCGCGAGCACCACGTCGCCATCCGAGACCATGCCGAGGTCGCCATGGAGCGCGTTCAGCGAATCGAGCACGACCGCGGGCGAGCCGGTGCTGGTGAGCGTGGCCGCGATTTTCCCGCCGATGTGTCCGGATTTGCCGACGCCCAGGAGAATGATTTTCCCGCGCGCTTCGACCGCCTCTTTCAGAATTCCAATCGCGCGCGAGAAGTTTTCGTCCAGCCGATCCCGGAGACGCTGGAGCTCGAAAATTTCGATCTCCAGCACGCGTGCGGCCTTTTCAAGATAGTCCATCGCTGGTTAACTGTGGGGCGAGGCACCGGAGCCGGCAAGATTTTGCAGGTCTCCTCACCTCACGAACGGAGAGCCCTATGAAGAAGTTTCTGATCCTGAGTTCCCTCGCCGCCATCTGTCTAACGACTGCCATCGCGCAGACCACGGACACGCCGGCTTATTCGTCGGATGCGCAATCCTTTCGCGCGCCGATCAGCAACACGCGTCCGCCACGCCAGGCGGCGCCGGCCGTTCCAATCTACGGAGGACAAGTCGTGGGAGCGGTGCCGCGTGCGGTGCGGCACGGCAATCCGTTGCAGCTTTTCAATCCCAAAGCGCCCGCGCAATACGGGACCGCACAGCAGAACACGACCTACGACGAAACCGGAAAGCCGAAGGGCTCGAAACTTTTCGAGTATATTTTTTAACGGTGGTCACGCCGAAAGATCGCGTTCTCCGCGAACGAGATCCTGGAGTCTTTGCCGTTCGCGGATCAGGAACGCTTCTTTTCCCCTAACGATCACCTCGGCGGGCAGCGGCCGCGAGTTGTAATTCGAAGCCATCGTAAAGCCGTAGGCGCCGGCGCTCATCAGGCAAAGCAGATCGCCCGCGGCGACCGGCGGCAGCTCGCGATCTTGCGCAAAGAAATCGCCGCTTTCGCAAACCGGTCCCACGATGTCCATGCGTTCCGCCATCGCGATCAGCGGCTCCCGCACCGGCACGATTTCGTGGAAGCTCTGATACAGCGCCGGACGAATCAGGTCGTTCATCCCCGCATCCACGATCGCGAATTTTTTGTGCGCGGTTTGTTTCAAATACTGCACGCGCGTTAGGAGGACGCCGGCGTTTCCGACCAGGAAGCGGCCCGGCTCGAGCAACACCCGCACGCCCAGATCCCGCAGCGTCGGCAATATCGCCGAGACGTATTCGTCGATCGTAAGCTGATGTTTCTGCGCGGCGCTCTCGCCCTTCCACCAATCCCGCGGCCCGCTGGCGAGCGACGATTCGTAAACAATTCCCATCCCGCCACCGATGCTGAAGAACTCGATCGCGTAGCGCTCCTTCAGCTCACGCACGAGCGACGCCATCTTCGCGACCGCATCAGCGAACGGTTGCGTGTCCGTGATCTGCGAACCGATATGCATCTGCACGCCGCGGATGGTGACGTTCGCCATCCGGCTCGCCGCCTCATACACGGCGCGCACGCGTTCCAGCGCGATGCCGAATTTGTTCTCGCTCCGCCCGGTCGAGATGTAGTCGTGCGTGTGCGCGTCCACGTCGGGATTCACGCGGAGCGCGATCGGCGCGCGCACGTTTTTTTCACCGGCGATCTGGTTAATTAGATCGAGCTCGGCTTCGCTTTCGACGTTGAAGCTGTGGACGCGCTGCTCGAGCGCATAATCGATTTCCTCCCGCGATTTTCCGACTCCGGCAAATGTGCAGCGCGTCGGATCCGCGCCCGCTGCAATCACACGAAACAGCTCGCCGCCGGAGACGATGTCAAAGCCCGCGCCTTCCCGCGCCAGGAGCTGGAGAATCGCGCGGGTGGAGTTCGCTTTGACCGCGTAACAGATCAGGTGATCGAGCGCGCCGAGCGCGGAATCGAGCCGCCGATAATGATCGAGAATCGTGCCCGCGCTGTAGACATACAGCGGTGTCCCGTGTTCGTGCGCGACCTGCGCGAGATCGACTTCTTCGCAATAAAGCCGCGCGTCGCGGTAGTGGAAAGAATGCACGG
>JALYZW010000347.1 GCA_030945725.1 Verrucomicrobiota bacterium
TGCGCGTACTAGTGCAGGTTGTATAATTCGACCAACGCGGTTCCCGCGGAATCGCCTTTGCCGCGGACGATTGCGGTGTAGGCGCCGGACGGTAGCCGCATGAAGATTGCGGCCTCGTTATCATGCGTTGCCATTCCCATCGGTGATAACAGTGCTGCTGCCGAGATAGCTCTGGACAGGCCGAACCAGATCCAGGGAGTCGGAAAAATACTGAAGCGTAAACTGTTTGTTGGACGACGAATTTAAGGTGCCCTTGATCGTCACGGAGCCGTTCTCGATGTCAGCGCTGTCGATGACAGGCGAGTTCTGGAATGCGTTCGGTCCTATGTCCGCATCGCCCTCGTCGTTCGCCGTTGGACCGTCGTTGCCGACATCGATCCCGATTGCCCTATTGCCGTAGATCGCGTTCGATAGAATGTGATTGCGATCGGGCGGCGGGGTCTCCTCGTAATAGTCGATCCCGCCGACCACGACTCCCAAGTCATTGTAAGCAATGACGTTCCCCGCTCCAGCTTCCAGACCTCCGATGAGATTTCGGACCCGGCCACCAGCTCAACCGCCCACCCGAGGTTGCCCAATGGGCTAACGCCATCCGATTGTAGACCGATCCTATTGCCGCTAATCCGGACACCATTTGCTGGCACCGCCCTTGGGTTCGCGAAATCGAAGCCCAGCTTGATGGCAGCGTAATGATTCCCGGAGATAACGTTGCCGGCGCCCGGGCTAATGCCGCCAATGATGATGGTGTTGTTGAGATCCCCCGCTAAGGCGAGACCCCACTCGTTCGGCACAGCCTTTATTCCACTGGCGTCAGTCCCAATATAGTTTCCTTGGACCGTCGCACGCGCCCCAGTTCGAGCGTAAACGCCGAACGTGTTGCCGGAGATTACGTTACGAGACGCAGGATCAGTTCCCCCCAATGATCGCGTTGCCAGCAACTGCGGCGTTAGTAAGAGCGACCGCAACGTTATTCGCGGTTTCAGTCTTACCGTCAGGTAGAATGCCAATGAAATTCCCGCCGAGGGAAACCGAGTCCGCGGCGATTATTCGAATCGCGTTGCTAAAGCCGACGAGCGATAATCCGCGCACCGAAAAATTCGAGGGCAGAAAGTCTTGCCCGTTGGAGGATGTCTTTTTGTCGAATATTAGCCCGTCTGGCCTAAAGTAACTTCCTCCGTCGATTCGAATTAAAATCACCGCGTTATCTCCGACCGTAAAGGAGTTCGGCTTCGCGCCCGGTTGGCTTTAGCCATCGATGATCAGTGATTCCACGATAGTCGGCAGTGGACTGTGGCTGGCGTCGATTGTGTGAGCGCCAACACCGGGAATGTTGAAGACAATCCGGTCTGCGCCGGGCGTATTGTTCGCGTCGATGAAGCGCTTGGTCGAGAGAACCGACCCCAGAGTTATTTGTGTTAGTGACGGTAAAATCAGCGCCTGCCAGCGAGCCAACTCCCCAAAGGGAAAAGAGAGCTGCGAGAAGAGTTTTCACGGCTCTCCATAATACGATTGGGATCGAGGCACGTCTAGACCGAGCGCAGAGCCGAGCTTCTCAGACGCGGGACGACTATTGGCCGACGTGAAGCGACCAGCTCAACCGGGGACGCGGCAGCTCCTCGCGCTCCGAGCATCGCTCTGCCGATTACGTTAATCGGCGCCGCAAAATGTCGAGCGCGGCCTGCGTGACCAGCTGCTTGAACGTCTCCCGATCTTCCGGGAAGTAGCGGTGGGCGACTTCCGTTCCGCAACTTGACGCCAGTCCGATGAAGACGGTGCCAACCGGCTTCTCGCCGGAGCCGCCATCAGGACCGGCAATGCCGGTGGTGGAGAGCGCGAAGGTCGCGTCCGCTCGTTGTCGCGCGCCCTCGGCCATGGCTCGCGCAACGGGCTCGCTTACGGCGCCGTGTTCGCGGATCAGATCAGCGCCAACACCCAAAGCATCGACCTTGGTTTCGTCCCCGTACGTCACGTAGCCGGCTTTGAAAACAGCGGAAGCGCCGGGCACGTTCGTGAGTCGGTGGGCAAGAAATCCGCCGGTGCACGACTCGGCGACGGCGACCGAGGCGCCCGCATCGCGCAGCAGCCTAACGAGAGCTTGTTCGAGAGTTGTGCCGTCGCGAGAAACAACCGATTTGCCGAGCCGACTCATTATTAAGTCGTCCGCATGGGTCATCGCGGTAGGGCTGCCAATGATTCTTAGATCGACCGCGCCGGCATGCGCGCAATAGCCCAGCTCCAGCTCGGCCATCGCGAGGAGCTCGTCGCCGAGGGCTTCTTCGACAAGTGATTCGCCCATTCCGACAATCCGATAAGTCTGACAAGAGCGGTGCGCCTCAGGTGGAACTAAATCGCCCAATCGTGGGATAACGTGCTCCAGAAACATCGGCCGCAGTTCGCGCGGTGGCCCGGGCAGCAGAAAAATGTGCGGCGACTGCTCGGCCGGATTGATGTCCTTCCGCAGGTAAAGACCGGGTGCGGTTCCGTTCGCGTTTGGTAGGACTACGGCCCCTTCCGGCACCATCGCCTGGCGGGGAATCCGATCGGTCAGACGATAGCCGCGCTGCGACGCGCGATGAGTGATCGCTTCCATCACGTTCGCGTCGTGGCACAGCTCGAGGTTTAACAATTTCGCAGTGACTTCGCGCGTGATGTCGTCGGTCGTAGGGCCGAGACCGCCAGTTACGAAAATCAGATCGGCTCGCGAAAATGCGTCGCGCAGCGCACTCTCTATTGCAGCGCCATCCGGCACTGTTTGCTGCGACGCTACGCGCAACCCAATCGGCAAAATCTCTCGCGCGATAAAGGCGAGATGCGTGTTCAGTACGTCGCCAAGCAGCAGCTCGGTGCCGGTATTGATGACGATCACTTCCATGAGGAAGCAACCGTCCAACGCTCAGCGTTGAACGTCCAACGTGGAATGCAAAAGCAGGCAACCCTTATGGTCGCCGCGGAAGTTATTCTCCGACGCTAGGCCGCGTCTTTGTCCTGCTTCTTCCGAATCAAGGGCAGCTTCTTCCCCTCGACCACCGCGCGATTGATCGTGACCTCCGCGATATCTTCGCGGCTCGGCACCTCGTACATGATCTCGAGCATGATCCGTTCGAGCATCGATCGCAGCGCCCGCGCGCCGGT
This sequence comes from Verrucomicrobiota bacterium, assembly GCA_030945725.1. GTDB lineage: Bacteria > Verrucomicrobiota > Verrucomicrobiia > Chthoniobacterales > UBA10450 > JALYZW01. The sequence goes on from JALYZW010000347.1 coordinate 3,133, forward strand.
GCCTTTGGTAACCGCTTGCGACGCGAGTGCCTTGAGCGCGTCCTTCGTTAGGCTCAGCCGGACACCTTCCATCAGGAAGAGCTTCTGGTATTGCTTCACCATCGCGTTCTTTGTCTCGGTCAGAATCGAGACCATCTCTTCCTCCGTGAGCGCGTCGAGGGCCGTGATCACCGGCAGGCGACCGATGAACTCCGGAATCATTCCGAAGCTGAGCAAATCTTCCGGTTCCACATGGCGCACCGCTTCCCGTCGCAACGCGTCTTCCACTTCGAGCGTCGGACTGTTGAAGCCCATCGTCTTATTTCCGATGCGCTTCTGCACGATCTTGTCGAGGCCGACAAACGCGCCCCCGCAGATAAACAAAATCTTGTCCGTATTCACCTGGATATATTCCTGGTGCGGATGCTTGCGACCGCCCTGCGGCGGAACGTTGCACGTGCTGCCCTCGAGGATTTTGAGGAGCGCCTGCTGCACACCTTCGCCCGAGACATCGCGTGTGATGCTCACGTTGTCGGTCTTGCGGCCGATCTTGTCGATTTCGTCAATGTAAACAATGCCGATCTCGGCGCGCTTCACGTCGTAATCGGCGTTCTGGAGCAGTCGCAAAATGATGTTCTCGACGTCTTCCCCCACGTACCCCGCTTCGGTCAGCGTCGTCGCGTCGGCGATGCAAAATGGAACGTCTAGGATCCGCGCCAGCGTTTTCGCGAGCAAGGTTTTGCCGGAGCCGGTGGGACCGATGAGCAGGATGTTGCTTTTCTCGATCTCAACGTCCGCGAGCGGATCGGGCTGAAACGCCGCCGCCGGATCGGCCGGGGTCGACGTCTGCATGACACGCTTGAAATGATTGTGCACCGCGACGGAGAGCGTCTTCTTCGCAATGTCCTGACCGATCACGTACTCGTCGAGCGAATGCCGGATGTCCGCCGGCTTCGGCACGCGAATGGTGGAAGATTGGCGCCGCGCATCCTCGTTCAGCTCCTTATCGAGGATGCTTTTGCAGACGTTGATGCAGCTGTCGCAGATGTAAACGCCCGGGCCGGCGATCAGCTTGCGCACTTCCGCGTGGCTCTTCCCGCAGAAAGAGCACATCGTCAGATTAGAAGCTCGTGCCATGCTGGCTGCTTAAAGAGCAGTTCTTATTCCTCGACCTTGTGGGGCAAGGCAGCCTCCGCAATCGCCGTGGAGCGGTCCAGCAGCGGCGCCGCGCCATCGAGCAATTTCGCTTCCTTCCGCGATTTAATCACTTCATCGACGAGGCCATATTCTTTCGCTTCCGCAGCCGACATATAATAATCACGGTCCGAATCGTTCTTCACCTGCTCCTCCGGTTTGCCCGTGTGCTGCGCGAGGATCCGGATCAGCCGCTTCTTCAGCTTGAACATGTACTCGACCGTGCGTTCCACGTCGCTCGCCTGCCCCTGCGCGCCGCCGGAGACCTGATGAATCATGATGTCCGAATTCGGCAGCGCAAAACGCTTCCCCTTCGTCCCCGCGCTTAACAAAACCGCGCCCATGCTGGCCGCCATCCCGAGACAATACGTCGTCACGTCGCAGGTCAAAAACTGCATCGTGTCGTAAATCGCGAGGCCCGCCGTAACCGAGCCGCCCGGCGAGTTGATATAGATGTTGATGTCCTTCTTGCCATCTTCCATCTGCAGGAAAAGCAACTGCGCGATCACCAGATTTGCGATGTGATCGTCGATCTGCGTCCCGATGAAAACGATCCGGTCCTTCAGCAGCCGCGAGTAAATATCGTAGCTGCGTTCACCGCGACCGGTCTGCTCGACCACCATCGGAACGAGAACGGACTGCGAGAAATTTTGAGGTGTTTGAATCATGAAAATTACGTGGCGGGAGCGTTTTCGGCCGCCGCTTCCGACAGTGGAGTTACTTTAACGTTTGCCTTCAAAAAATCAATCGTCTTGCCCAGCAGAAGCTCTTCCGCGAGCCCATTCAGCTGATCGTGTTGCTCGAGCTCTTTCCGCATTTTCTCGACTGAAAGATTATACTGCGCGGCCTGCTGACGGATTCGCTCGTCGATCTCCGTGCGCGTGATCTCAATCTTCTCCTGCTCGGCGATTCGATGCAGAATAAAGTTCGTCTTCAGCCGATGCGCCGCCAGGGAACCGGCTCCTTCGATCAGCTCCTTCTCCTTGGTTTTGAGCATGTCGTCCGGCACGCCGCGCTCACGATTTCGATGGACGAGCTCGTTTAACGCCCGACGCGTTTCCTGAGTCAGCAACGTCGGCGGCAGGTCGAAACTGATATGTTCGTGCAGGAACTTTACGATCTGCGATTCCTTCGCCCGCTCGATCTCATGTTCCTTCTCGTGCTCGAGATTGTGTTCGACCGCATGCCGCACGTCGGCCAGCGATTTGTCCGGCATTAATTTCGCGGCGAGCGCATCGTCGAGCGGGGGCAGCACCTTTTGCTTAATCTCGTTCAACGTGACTGCGTAATCCGCTTTCTTGCCCGATAGCTCAGGAACCGGAAAATCAGCCGGAAATTCAACCTGCACACTGCGAGTCTCTCCGGGTTGCAAGCCAACAATCTGTTCGCAGAAGCCCGGCAGAAAATTCTCCGGCGCGAGATGGAGCCAAAACTTCTTTCCGCCGTGCAGATTCTTGCTCGCTTCCGGCACGATCTCGCTGATCGGCACGCCGTCGATTGATCCGAGAAAATCGACGACCGCGAAATCCCCCATCGCGAGGGGGCGATCCGTTACATCAGTGAAGTCCGCCGCCTGATCCCTCAGCCGCTCGAGGGCCGCGTCGATCTCCGCTTCGCTCACCGCTTCCGACGGCAGCTCGATCTCGATGTTCTTGTAATCCGGCAATTGAAATTCCGGGGCAGTCACGATCGTCGCGCGGAAACGGAGCGAACGATCGTCTCCGAATTCCACGTCGCCGAGATCAGTCAACGAGATCACGCGCAACTGCTTTTCCGCGATCGCCTCGTGATAGCTTTTCGAAACCAGCTTCTGCGTCAGTTCATCCTGGATCTCTTTCCGAAATTTTTTCTCGACCACCTGCCGCGGCGCCTTGCCCGGACGGTATCCTGCGATCCGAGCATGACGCGCATAATTCAGCGCGATCGAATCCCACTCCTTGCGCACGTCTTCCGGCGCAAGTTCGATCCGCAACGTTGCCGTCCCCTTGGGCTGGCTCTCGAGTTCGATTTTCATCGGCGCACGACCGTAACGGCGCGCGCGCGGCGGCGCAAATCCGCGGCGACGGACGAAGATCTTCCGATCGGCCTCACGTTTGGTAAACGGACTCGCCTTGCACGTAGACCGAGTGCGTTTGCGAGAAGCCGAAGTAGTAGCCGAGTTCGCGGTAATCGGTGCAATCGTAGATCGCGAAGTTTGCGACCTTGCCAGGCTCAAGCGAACCGACGCGATCACCGCGATTCAGGCTACAAGCCGCATTGATCGTGCACGCCGTCAGCCCTTCAGCGACCGTCATTTTCATTTGCGTGGCGGCGAGCGAAAGCACCATCTGCAACGATGGCGTCGGCGATGAGCCCGGATTGAAATCGCTGGCGAGCACCACCGCGAGACCCGCCTCGATCATCTGACGGGCGCGCGGATAATGCACTTTCCCAAGCGCATAAACCGACGCCGGCAGCAACACCGGCTGAACACCTGCGCGAGCCATCGCCGAAATGCCGTCGCTCTCCGTTTGCTCAAGATGATCGGCTGTCGTCGCACCGAGTTCTGCCGCGAGAATCGCCGCCCCGGAGTTCGTAAGCTGATCCGCATGAATGCGAAGCCGCAGCCCGTGTTTCTTCCCCGCGGACAACACCCGACGCGAAGTCGCGACATCGAAGTAGCCGCGTTCGCAGAACACGTCGCAGTATTCGGCCAGACGTTCTGCAGCAATCTGCGGCAACATTTCGTTGATCACGAGATCCAGATAATCGTCGGCGTTCTGCCCGCTCGGGATCGCGTGCGCGCCAAGAAACGTCGGCACAAACTCGATCGGCGTCGCGCCATTCAGTTCGTGGATGACGCGCAGGATTTTGATTTCATCTTCGAGCGATAATCCATACCCTGATTTCGCCTCAACAGTGGTCGTGCCACACTGAAGAAACCAATCCGCGTGCTCCCGCGCCTGCGCTAACAACTCAGACTCAGTCGCCGCGCGAGTTTTGCGCACCGTCGATTGAATCCCGCCGCCGCCTTCGGCGATCTCCTCGTACGTGGCGCCGGTCGCACGCATCTCGAATTCATCCACGCGGTTCCCGGCGAACACCGGATGCGTGTGAGCATCGACGAATCCCGGAAGCACCACGCGCTGTTCCGCATCGATGATCACCGTGTTGGGCGTCGCTGCGCGCGCGATCTCATCTGACGCGCCGACCTTCTCGATCATACCGTCGCGCAGCAGCATGCCGCCGTTCTGGATTACACCGATATCGCGCATTTCCTTGCCGGTTCGCGGCCGAGCAGGTCCGGCCAGCGTGACCAACTGCGAAGCGTTAATCACGGCCAGCATTCGCTAGCTCAGCTTCGACTCGACGACTTTACGAGCCGCCTGAAAACGCGACTCAGATTCCCTCATGATCTTCTGCAGCTTTTCGATCGTCGCCGATTTGAACTGCCCGTCCTTAAGACCGCCGAGATTGATCCGCACGTTCATCGCCGCGCCTTCGATCCCTGCGCGAATCGCCAGCAGACCAACCCCGACATCCGATATGGACGCAGGATTTCCTTTCGCCGCCATCTCTCCGAGGAGGTCGTACGCAGTTGAAGCAGTTTGCATCACGCGAAGCGGAACTTCGGTTGCGTATTTGTTTGCCGCCTGGATCGCGGTCGTCCGCGCCGCCTTGTCCTCGGCCGATTCTTTCGGAAGACCAAAAGCAGCCATCACTTTATTGAACGCCTCGGTGTCTTCATCGACCAGCCGCAGCAAGTCGTCCTCCAGTTGCTGCGCCTTCACGGCCCAGTCGCTAAAATAATTGATCTGATCTTCCCAGCCGCGTTTTCCGGCCGACAGGTTCGCGACCATTCCACCGAGCGAGACACCGAGCGCGCCCATTAGCGCCGCCACTGAACCTCCACCCGGCGCCGGAGAATCGCTCAGCGTCTCATTGCAGAACTGACGCAGGTCGAGTTTAACGAGCGACTCCTGCTTCGTGGCGGCTTCGATTTTCAATTCAATGATCTTCTCCTTCGGATCGAACGGCTTCACCTCCGAGAGGCCCATCGACCGGATCGCGATATCGATCAACTCTTCGTCGGACGCGCCCTGCGACCAATTTTGCTTGCTCAAAAAATATCGCCCCGCGTCGAGCAAACACTTCTTCGGCAGCATGCCAACGATCTCCGAGCCCGTGACGCGCAGCCCGCGCTTTGTGGCGGACTCGACGCATGCGTCAAACGCAGCATGCAGTGGCGTTTCCTCGATGTTCGTCACGTTCATCGACACCTGCGCGATGCCGTACTCTTCGACATACCAGCCGATCGCCTTGACGTGTTTGAGCAACCCAGGCAGGCGCACTGGCTCGCCATTTTCATCGAGAACCGGTTTGCCCGTCGGCGTGCCGTCGTCGGTTTTAACGCGACCGTTTTCCCGCACATCAAACGCGACGGAATGCGCGCGACGCACCGCCTTCGTGTTGAGATTCACGTTATACGCGACCAGAAAATCCCGCGCGCCGATCGCAGTCGCGCCGGCACTCTCGTTGAATGTCTGCGGTCCGTAATCCGGCTTCCATGCGGGCTGTTTGATCTTTGCCGCGAAGCCTTCATACTCGCCGGCTCGAATCACCGCGAGGTTCGCGCGGGTCCGGTCCTTCGCCGCTCGTTCGTACAGATAAACGGGGATTTGCAGTTCCTCGCCGACACGCTGCGCGAGCCGGTTCGCGCACTCGATCGCTTCCTCCCACCCGACGTTGTTAACCGGAATGAACGGGCACACATCCGTCGCGCCCATCCGCGGATGCGCGCCGCTGTGCTTCCGCATGTCGATTATTTCGGCGGCTTTTTTAATGCCGCGGAACGCTCCTTCGACGACGGCCTCAGGCGTGCCAACGAACGTGACCACCGTGCGATTTGTTGATGCGCCGGGATCCACATCGAGCAGCGAAACGCCTTCGGCTGACCCAATCGCGGCCGTAATTTGACGGATCACCTCGGTGTCGCGGCCCTCCGAAAAGTTCGGCACGCATTCGATTAATTTGCTCATGACTGGCAAAGTCGTGGTCGCTTCTCTGTAGCGGCAGTCTACGGCGGTCGCAAATTGTGACAGTGTCGCGTCGCGTTAAGACCACAGCTCAGACCGACAAGACACAGGGCGCGAGAGGCTCGCGACTCAATCGCGCGGCTGCGGCTGCATCGGCATTCGGATGTTGTTTTTCGCCCCGAATTCAATCGCCTTCGAATAGCCAGCATCCGCATGGCGGATCACGCCCATGCCCGGATCACTCGTGAGCACGCGCTCGAGACGACGCCGTGCGGAGTCGGTTCCATCCGCCACCACGACCATGCCCGCGTGCTGCGAGTAGCCGATGCCAACACCGCCGCCATTGTGGATCGAAACCCACGACGCCCCCGCCGCCGTGTTGACCATCGCGTTCAGGAACGCCCAGTCTGCGATTGCGTCGCTCCCATCCGCCATCGCTTCGGTTTCGCGGAAGGGCGATGCGACCGAACCCGTGTCGAGATGATCGCGCCCGATCACGATCGGCGCAGTGATCTCCCCTTTCCGCACGAGCTCATTGATCGCGACGCCGAACTGCGCGCGCTCGCCGAAACCGAGCCAGCAGATTCGGGCCGGCAAACCTTGAAACTGAATCCGCGCTTGCGCGAGTTTCATCCAGCGCGCGAGGACGACATTGTCTGGAAACATCTCCAGCGCGAGCTCGTCGGTGCGCGCGATGTCCGCGGGATCGCCACTTAAAGCAACCCAGCGAAATGGCCCTTTGCCTTCGCAAAAGAGCGGCCGGATGTACTCCGGCACGAAGCCCGGAATGTCGTACGCTCGCTCCACGCCGGCCTTCTTCGCCTGCGTCCGGATGTTGTTGCCGTAGTCGAAAGTCACCGCGCCTGCTTTCTGTAAGGCCAGCATTGCCTCGACGTGCCGGGCCATCGTTTGCATCGCGTGCTCGATGTATTTTGCCGGATCGCTGACGCGCAAATTTAGCGCGGCGTCATAAGTCATCCCGTGCGGGACGTAGCCGTTCAGCGCATCGTGCGCGCTCGTCTGATCGGTCAAAATGTCGGGGACGACGCCGCGGGCCACGAGTTCCGGCAACACATCGGCGCAGTTCCCGACGAGGCCGACAGAGATCGCGCGTCCGTCCTCCAGGATGTCGAGCGCCTCGTCGAGCGAGTGCGCAATTCGGTCGCAATAACCACTCGTTAGGCGCTTCTCGATCCGCGCTGGGTCGACCTCGATGCCGAGAAAGCGCGCGCCGTTCATGGTCGCGGCAAGCGGCTGGGCGCCGCCCATCCCGCCCATGCCGCCGGACACGATCAGCTTGCCGGCGAGCGATCCGCCAAAATGCTTCTCGGCCGCCGCCGCGAACGTTTCGAACGTTCCCTGCACGATGCCCTGACTGCCGATGTAGATCCATGACCCCGCCGTCATTTGTCCGTACATGGTCAGGCCAAGTCGCTCGAGGCGGTTGAATTCCGTCGCGTTCGACCAATGACCGACCAGGTTCGAATTCGCGATCAAGACGCGCGGCGCTTCCTCGTGGGTTCGAAAAATCCCGACCGGCTTGCCCGATTGAATCAGCAAGGTCTCGTCGTTCTCGAGTTCGCGCAGCGAAGCAACGATCGCGTCAAAGGCCTCCCAACTTCGCGCAGCGCGGCCAGTCCCACCGTAAACGATGAGGTTGTCGGGATTCTCCGCGACATCCGGATCGAGGTTGTTCATCAACATCCGCAGCGCGGCTTCCTGCGCCCAGCCTTTGCACGTCCGCACCGTGCCGCGAGGCGCGCGAATATTCCGCTTCCCACTCATCGCCTGGCTGAATCCTCCATGAATTCGCCGCGGCTGATCGCGCCTGCGACGTGCTCGATGTCGGGGGACATCGAGCGATCCTCGGT
>JALYZW010000364.1 GCA_030945725.1 Verrucomicrobiota bacterium
CCATTGGGGCGAGTCGCAGCCGGGTACGACGAGCGAGAATAATGCGATCGTGATCACGGCGAGAGGCCAATCGTTCGAGAAAGGCATCTTGCTGGACAACTGGCGCTGCCAGGGACATCTCGCCTGGACGCAGGTGACTCGGGACCCGGACTATCACTGGAAAGAAAACAAGTCGTTCGCCGCCTCCGTTTTACAAAAAGCAAATAACGAACGATTAGCAAACCATCGCTGACAAGGCTCGCGGCCGAGGCCGGCGGCCCGCGGCGGCAATGCGCCGGCGTTAACGAGCACGGCAGGAGAACGGATTTGGTTGAAATCCGTTGCGGCGACCCCACGGGGCTATCGCGCCAAACGAGACGAACGGAACCGCGTTTCTGGAATTACGCTGAAGTCGGAAACCCCTCGATTACACCGCTAACGATTAACATTGCGCGACGTTATTCGCCCGCTTAGAAAGCTCACCAGCAGCTAGCTACGAAAGGGGGGAAGTAGAATGAAATTTATTAAAACACTTATGATCCTGGCCATTTTGACAGGCGGGTTAAGCCTGGGCGCATGCCAGAATAAACGTCAGGCGGTGACCACAACGCAGGACACGGGTTACCACAAGTAAGTCCGACCGTCGTAATTGAATCGCGGAAGTAACCTGAAGGCCAGGTCGGAACTCCCGACCTGGACCTTCAGGTTTTTATTCTCAAAGCAGTCGGAGCTACGCAAATTCTCTCCGAATATGCAAGATGAATCGCAGCCCGTGCCGATTTTCCTGCGCGTAAGATTGATCTGCCGCTGCACGACCCTATGAATAGCCGGCACGACTTCGCGGCTAGCCGTCCGCCATTCGTGGCAGCAAAACTAACGAAAAGCTCGTCCGCGAAACTATTCGCACCGTTCGACGTGCGCCTTCAGCCTTGTGAGCACGTCGTCCCACTGGGCCGAAACAAGCTCCAGGTAGTCCCTTACCTGAAGCAACGGCTCAAGGTTGAGCTCGAACAAGCGCGCGCGACCCGCCATTTCGCCGCGAACGACGCCGACGCTTTCCAACACCTGGAGGTGCTTCGTGATCGCCTGGCGCGTAATTGGCGAACCCTCCGCGAGCTCGGAGATCGAGCTAGGAGATTGATCGCAAAGCCGCGCTACCAGGCCAAGCCGCGTTTCGTCGCCCAGGGCAGCAAAGATCGGGGCATGAAGGCGCAACTGCCGCGCCGCACCGACCGCTCTACGACGCCCTCGTGACATGCTCCTCAATGTCCTTCAACTGCTGCGCCCATCCGTCGTCATTCATTCGGAAAGCCTCATCGCGCCGATGTGCGGGAAGCTTCGCGAAGCCAGATTCGATGACGGTGAGCAAAGTACCGCCGTCTTTCTCTTCGAGGTTGAACTCGACCAGCGTGGGAGTTTCGTTCGCGTAATCGACATCGGGGTCAATCGCGTACGGGTGCCACGTATAGGAAAAATAAGTCTCCGGCTCGAGCTTCTGCACCGTCGCCTCGAAGCGGATATGCTCGTATCCAGGAATAGTCATGTGACCTTTCGTTGTCGTTCGGACCGCGAAGGGCGACTCCAGTTTAACGCCGAACCATTCCGAGAACTCTCGATGGTCAGTCAGCGCGCCCCAGACGCGTGAGCGCGGCGCTTTCAAGTGGGCTTCTTTACGGATACGGTCGGTGTCGATATGCAATGTCATGGTTGCATATTACTTCGATCGCCCAGGACGTGCAACCATGTAGTTGCCATTCAGCAAAGCATCGCTTCTCGGTTTGGCGCATTGGCGGCGATTCGTCGTGAAGACGCTCGACAGAGTTCGCGCACCGGTTGCCAATCAGAACGGATGCTTCAACCGTGAAGCCGAGCATGCCTGATCGCGCCACCCCCTCACCGAAGACGCGTCTGATCAGCGAAGGCGTCGCCAATATGCTGCTGGCGACATTCGCGTTCTCGGTCATGAACGTGTTCGTCAAGCAGCTGACCCGCATTCCCGCGATGGAGATTGTCTTCTTTCGCTGTCTCGTCTCCGCTGCGATCTGCTTTGTGGGAATTGCTCGCGCGCGCGCCGATTGGAAGGGCAACAACAATGCGCTGCTGATCGCGCGCGGCAGCTTCGGCACGCTTGCCTTGTTCATGTTCTTCGTCACGCTGCAGAACATCCCGCTCGCGACGGCCGTGACGGTCGGTTACCTCTCGCCGATTTTTACGACCCTGATCGGTGTGTTTGCCCTCGGCGAACGGGTGCGGCGCTTCCAGTGGCTCTTCTACGCAACGTCGTTCGGCGGCGTGCTCGTGATCAAAGGCTTCGACGCTGCCGTGCCGACGCGTTTTCTCATCACTGGTCTGACCGCCGCAATCTGCTCCGCGATCGCTTACAATCTCGTGCGACGACTGAACGAACAGGAGCATCCACTCGTCGTCGTCCTGCACTTCCAACTAGTCGGTGTGATCGCGGGGTTCATCTTTACGGCTCTCAACTGGGTGGCACCAGCTAAGGCGTGGGAATGGTTCTGCCTCCTGATGTGCGGTCTACTGACACAAGTGGGTCAGATCTGCCTGACGAAATCGCTCCAAGCGGAGCGACTGGCGCGCGTATCTATCCTGAATTACACCGGCTTGATTTATGCGCTGGCATTCGGCGTCTTCATTTTCGGCGAGGTTTACACAACTCGGACAATCCTCGGCATCGCACTTGTCGTGGTCGGGGTTCTGCTCAGCGTGATTTATCGCGAACCGAAGCCACTCGAGGTGATCGAGGAAAGCGAGCTGGTGGAGTAAATCTAGCTGCACCACGCTAACCGCGACTAAGGCTCTGGCGGCGCGGCGTTGCCGCCGTTCGGTCCGAGGCCGTCGCCGCGCAGGATGCCGACGATCGATCTCCCATCGGAATAATTGATATCGGCGATCTTCCACGCCTTCTTCGCGTTCTGGTGGAAACGGAAAGTGATTGCGTGGGGCTTGCCGGAGTCTCTGAAGCTTACCTCGACGACCGCAAGACCATCCTCTCTCTCGTCACCTACATGTTTCACGATGCCGCCCCAATGCACCTCCCCGATTTTGAATTTGGTGATTTGCGGATCCTGCGATTCGTATAAAGGATCGAACTCTAACGCGCCGACCTCGCCCTTGGAAGCGATGGCGTCTTTTATGATGAGACTCGATAGCTCCTTCGTGAAGTATTGCTCCAGCGCGCCGCGGTCCTCCTTATTGAAGAAGGGCCCCTTTTGCGCGTCGTGCGTTTTGTAAAGACTCTTAAGAATCGCGTCGGGATCCGGGCCGGTCGATGGCGGTCTGGCGCCGAGGCAGATCGCGGTCGCGGAAAGGAGTATGACAGCGAACAAGTCGCATCGAAAATTCATGAAGAGTGATGCAAAGGGCAGACGTCGAGGGTGTCAAGGATCGCGTCGGACCGAACGCGCGCGGTGTTCTCCTACGGGCTGGAAATCTCCTCGAACTCGCCGCGTGCGCGATTCTTGCGACAGCGGTTCCAAGGAAAACATTTGCCGTTCATCGCGATGTAGATGCCGGCCGGCAGGACCTGCACGAACGAAAGCGCGCTGCCTAGATTGAAAAGGCCGTCTGAGCTACCGAACGCGTAAGGAATCATCGCGCCGGTGAGCACGATGGTCTTGTCATTAACCGCTGCAGCAACGGCTGAGGCGGTGTCAGTCATCGTGTCGGTGCCGTGGGTGATCACGATGCGGTCTTCCGTCGCTTCGACACAGTGGTTCACGATGAGCGCGCGGTCGGCGTCGGTCATCTCAAGGCTGTCGATCATCATGATGCTGCTAATCGCAACGTCGACTCGCGAGCGGCCGAGCCGCAGCATCTCTGCCACGTGTGTGTCCTTGAAGTAAAGCTGGCCGGTGCGTTCGTTGTATTCCTTATCGAACGTGCCGCCGGTGACAATGATGCGAATCGGCATGTTCGCTCAGGCTGGTTCCTGCGTGTCGCGATTGTAGGGCACAATGTTGTCCCATTCCTCGGCCGATGAGCGCGCGACAAATGCGACGACTGGCTCGGTATCGCTCATGTTGAACACTTCATGCGGCACGCCGGGCTTGATGTAGATGAAGTCGCCGGCCTGGTTCTCGATCGTTTGCTTCAGACCCGCGCCGAACTCGTGCCGAACCTTGCCTTCAAGGATGTAGAGAATCAGCTCGAAGCCGACATGGATATGCGCGTAGGCGACGCCGCCGGGCGGAATCGTCGCGATATTCGCGGAGAGGCGGGTGGTGCCGACGTTCTTCGCCGACATCCCTTGCTTGTAATGAATGCCGTTCCAATCCCGCCGCGCGCCTCCGCCGCGGATGGTCAGGATCCCCCCGTGATCTTCCACCGCGCCGCGCTCGATATCATCGCCGTCACTCATGTCAGATCATCGAGCATCGTGCGCAAAATGCACGGCGGTTCCCTTACTTAGCGGCGGGCACGAACGTTGGTTTTCGAGAACAGCTCCGCCACATTATTCCAGGAGCGACTTCGGAAATCGATAGCGCTCGCTCCAGGTCACGCTCGCAACATCCGTGCGCCCGAACACCCATTCGAGGACTTTCCAACCATCGGCGTCGCGCTGGAGAAGAGCTTCCCCCTGCGGATCGAATGCGCCGAGCTCTATCTGTTTGCGGAACTTTGTCTTCGCATAATCAATCTCGCTCCCGTCCGGTAGAGTCGGCGAAACGCGGGCAAACGCCCAATCACCCGCCACCCGCAGTCGCTCGACTTTGAAGATCACGTCGCGACCCAGATCTTTCTTCGCCGGCACACGCAGTGCATCCATGATCGCTTCCCGTTCCGCGCTTCCGGACGCCGGCGTGCGTGCGCTCTGCGCGAAACCGTCGATGCAGATCAGGGACGAACAACACAGGATGAGGCCGAGCGCGAGTCTCGCGTAACGGCGTGTCCGGATAAAATGCCAAAGAGGATCTCGCATAGCTTATTACCTAGGATCGTACTTCCTCGACTGCCCGGTATAGCTTCTGCGCATCCACCGGCTTCGTTAAATGAAGTTGAAAGCCGGCCACTGCGCTACGATCGACATCGGCTTCCATCCCGTAGCCGCTCAAGGCAATACCGAACAGTCGCGAATTCGAGCGAAGCGCTTCCATGACTTCGTAGCCGTTGCCATCAGGTAGGCCGAGATCGCTGATCACGATATCGATTTCCTGCGCGGATCCGATATTGATGGCGTCAGCCTTTGTGTGCGCGAGTTCCACTTCATGGCCGCGTTTTCGCAGGAGTCTTGCCATGAGTGCCGCAGTCGTCGCGTGGTCCTCGACGAGCAGAATGCGCCGGCGGTTGCCATCATTTCCGGAAGTAAGAACACGCTGCGAAGCAAGAGCTGCAGGTTCCACTGCGGCCAGGGTGAAAATAAAGGTAGCGCCGTGACCGATGCCAGCACTTTCTGCTCGCAGCGTTCCGCCATGCAACTCCGCGAGGGCATTCGAGATCGCTAATCCGAGCCCAAGCCCGCCAAGACTGTTATTGATATCGGTGTCGCCCTGCTCGAACGCGTTAAAGATTTTCGGAAGAGTCTCCGCCGCAATCCCGATCCCGGTGTCGATGACTTCGATCCGGAGGGTGTCGACGTTTGGATTACTGGTACGCACCGTCACGCTACCATCGAACGGGGTGAACTTAAGGGCATTCCGAATCAGATTCCAAAAGACCTGCTGGATCCGCGCGGGATCGCCATCGGCGTGGTGACGGCTCACCTTGAAGTCGACGTGGACCTCAAGATTGGTCGAAGCGGAATCGCCGTCCACGACATCAATCGCT
>JALYZW010000365.1 GCA_030945725.1 Verrucomicrobiota bacterium
CGTATGGACTGAGCTTCTGGCCGATGAGCGCCGCGCAGACTCCGGTGAGGACGTCGCCCATTCCGCCGGTCGCCATCGCCGGCGTGCCGGTCGTATTGTAACTGAGCGACTCGTCACGCTGCGACACGATCGTGCGGCTGCCTTTGAGCAAGAGCGCGACGCCGTAACGCGAGCAGAAGTCGCGCGCGGTTTGCTCGCGAGAGTCGGTCGCTTGCCGAAACAGCCGCTTCATTTCGCCGGGATGCGGGGTGAGGAGGCGCGGACCTGCGCAACGATTCAAAACGTCCGGGTCGCCTGCAATGATGTTGAGCGCGTCGGCGTCGATCACCGCGGGTGATTCGAGTTTCTCGACCAGCTCGAAAATTTCGTCGGCGTGCGTGCGGCCCAAACCGGGACCAATGGCCCAGACGTCCGCTTCCGTTTGTAACAGATCGCGGTACGAGTCGATCGGTTTCACCATCGCTTCGGGGGGGGCCGCGGCGGCCACGATCGGATAAATTGTTCGTGGGACAAATAGCTCAACGAGGCCCGCGCCCGCGCGCAGCGCTCCACACGCGCACAGGATCGCAGCGCCGGTGAGCCCTTCGGATCCGGCGACTATGCCGATGCGCCCAAACTGATTTTTATAGGCACCGAAGTGCCGGCGCGGTAAGAGCTGGTGAAGGTTTTCCGCCGTCGATGTGAATGGGTGGTTCGGCATGGCTTCCACTTGCAATGCCCGCAGCGGAATCACTTCGAGGCGTCCGACAAAATCGAGCGCGCGATCGGCGAGCAGGCCGCGTTTAGCGAAGCCGATCGCAACAGTGCAATCAGCTACGACACAATCGGGATCAGCCTCGCCGCAGTCGCCCTCGAGCCCGCTCGGAAGATCGACGGCGAACACGCGGGCATTTGCGCTTCGGCGCAGCTCGTTGATTTCGCGGCAGGCGGCACGGACCGGTTCGCGGAGTGGCGGCTTTGCGCCGAGGCCGAGCAAACCATCGAGCACGGCGGTCGTTGAAGGCGGGAGGGGCCTCAGCGCCCAGATCGTCGCGAGACCAGGCAGACGCTTGAGCCCGATTATCCGGGCACTAAGGCCCCTTCCACCGTCAAACGCCTGCCGTTTTTTACGCGTCAACTCAGCACCCGCGCTCTCCTCGAACGCGCACCGCAGCTCGACTTCCCATCCGTGCGTCCGCAGATGTTCGGCTGCAACGATTGCGTCGCCGCCGTTGTGCCCTTTGCCGATAAAGGCGATGCAGCGGCCCGGCGTAGGGAGAAAGCGGCGCACCGTCTCCGCCACGCCGGCACCGGCTTCATCCATCAATGCTTCGGCCGTAATCCCCCGCGCTAAAGCCGCCGCTTCCGCCGCGCGCATTTCCGCCGAGCTCACGACCGGCAGCCGCACTTAGTCCTCCGTTTTCCTGGCTTTTTTCTTCGCGGTCCGGCTGCTCTTTTGCTTCTTCGACGACGTGTGATGACGTGTCGATCTCCCGCTGCGCGAACTGTGCGCGCGAGCGCTGCGCGGCGCGGCGCGAACGAAGTCCTCGCCGTTAAAAGGCTGCGGCAGCACTTCCGATGAGGCGGCCGATCCGCGGGCCAGCGGTTTCGCCGCGGGCAGCGGGCCGCCGCGAATGCCAGCGGCAATCTCTTCCGCCAACTGCTGGCGGTATTGCGACGTGGTGGCGAGGTGGCCTTCGTAAGGATTGGTCAGAAAACCGCACTCCACCAGGACAGACGGGATCGCAGTTTTGCGCAGTACGAAAAATCCGCGCCGCCGGATTCCGCGGTTCTCTGTCGGCGCCCCGGCGACGACATTACGATGAATACGCGTGGCGAGTCCTGCACTGTCGCTGCGGTAATAGTACGTCTCGATGCCGTTCGCGCCCGAGCGTGGCGCGCAATTAAAATGAATCGAAACGAAGGTCGCGCCGCGATACGAATTGGCGATGGCGACCCGGGTCGGCAGAGGAACGAAGACGTCGCTGTCGCGGGTCATGATCACGCGGGTTCCGTCCTTTTGAAGGATCGCGCGCAAGCGCTGCGCCACGTCCAGCGTCTTGTCTTTTTCGCTGATGCGCTGGCCGGGAACGCCGCCGCGATCGAAGCCGCCATGACCCGCGTCGAGGACGATGGTGCCGCGGCCTTGGGCGAGCGCGATGGAGGTAACGCTGCTGAAAGCGATCAGAACGAAGTGCCGAAAGGGGCGAGGGATGTTCATCGAGAAGTTAATCGTCCTGCGGAATGTTCGGCGGACGGGCCGATAATTTTGGAGCGGTGTTCTGCGCGGATTGCGGGACCGGCTGATCGAGCGTGCCGCCGTGCACGGCGATCGCTCCATCAGTGCCATGTCGCAGGCGCGGCTGGGTTTTGGTTTGCAGAAAAGTCGATTGTTTCAGGAGCTCGCCGTCCAACCCAATATGCGCGTAGGCCCATGTTTGCGGGCCGGAACAATGCAAAACGTGCAATTGATTCGCGCGGTCGAGTTCGACCTGCGGCTCGTCATACGCGATGACGCGGCCCAGTGAATAGGTGTTAAACACGACGCCGCTGTTTTTGTCTTCGACGCGAACGTAAAGCGACGTGTGGTCCGGAAAGCGGTTCGAGAGCAGCGAGTATGTGCGCGACTGGCCCGCGCCTTCCTGACCATCCGGAACGCCGACCGTGCGCTGCCAAATCGCGCGCGCGTCGGTGACTTGGAACACTTTGGTTTGCGAATAGAAAAACTTGTTCAGGTCGGCGAAGTAGATGTTTCCGCGGATGTGATAGGTGCCGAAATCGTGGACGGGATAAACGGGCGTCAGGTTCACCTTGCGGGTGACGGTCTGGCCCGCCGCGATGTGCAGCGGCGCTTCGGATTCCAGCGCATGCGCGGGAGCGATCAGTTGATTCTCGCCGGCGGTGACTTCGAAACCAAACCAGCGCTGCCCCCCCTGGTCGTGCAAATCAACATCGCGGCCGGCGAGATTCGTGATCTTCACCGTCGCGTAAACCGGCTCGTGCGCGATGTATTGCAGCCGCTTGAATTTCAGCTCCACCTGCAACTGTGCGCGGGCACCGTGCACACAAATGCAGATCAGCAAAACCGTAAGCACGAGCCTCATCGGCGCAGAGAATAACGTATTCATTCCCGAGATGAAAGGACGTGGCAGGGCACGAAGAAAAATTCTCTGAAAGCGTCAGCTCGCGCTCAGCGCTTTACTCGACGCCACGGAGACCTCTGAAGAATGAGCGTCTTTGCGAAACCGCCGGTTTCATTTCCGGAGCCCGCGCGACCGGTGGTTCGGCGGCTTGTAGCGGAGCGGTTTCACTACGCTCCGTGTCCCCGTCGCGGTGGCGAACGACCGATTCGATCAACGCCTCGTCCCACGCGGTGCTGATCGTCTGGCCGGCGCGAATCGTTCCGTCGTAGGCAAATTCCACCTCGTGCCAGTCGCCGATTTCCGACAACGCGTCGGCTCCGCGGAGTCTCGCTGTATCCGCGTCCACGATCCTGCCGTCTTTCAGGAACACGATGCCGGTCTCTTCGCCGCGAACCATCTGCACGGCGCCGCTTCGGCTGCTGAGGCAGCACATTTGCAGAACATCGAGAGCGTGGAAATAATCAGCGGAACCCGCCGGCGCCTCCGCGATTCGCTCGATCGCGTTCAACAGCAATTCGCCATCGATCGGCTCTGGAAAAACTTTCGAGTTCGCAACCTCCAGTCGTCGCGCGGATGAAGCGTACGCAGGCAGAAACACGGTTTGCAGTCCATCGAAAATCTCCGCAAACGAGCCGCCGAGCGTCAGCGCGTCGGTGCCCGGACCGCCGAGTTGCGCGAGGAGCAAACCGCAGCGCGCATGGCTGTCCGCCCACCGGAGCGCCGCCGCGTCGCTCGCGACATGATCACAACGATGCGGCGTGTAATCCTCCACCATCTGCACCAGTTGTTCCCCGACTTCCGCGTCGTGATGCACGACCAGCAACTGCATCAGGACGACGGCGCGGTGAAGGGCGGCGGAAAGAGATTCAGCAGTTTTGTGGGATCGGCGCGGACCGATTGCAGCTGATCGTTGTAATAAACGCGCACGATATACCCGAGATATTTCCGGTGCCCGTCACTGCCATCCTTCGTCGTCGCCGAATCGCTTCCGCGCTTGCTGCTCGACTTCTTACTCTTCGCGGAAGGGGTAACAGCGGCGGCCGCGGCGGAAAGGGCAGCGTCCGGCGACACGCCTTTGTTTTTCGCCCGCACATACGTCACCGCGAGGACTTCAGGGTTCGTGCCTTTCCAATCGTGGTGCGCTGTCACCCACTCGTAACTCACGTCCGCGTCAGTCAGCACCACGTCTTTGTTGTCGAGCGTGTCGTAGAAGAAGACCTGAATTTTCACCTTCGTGTGGTCAATGACCGTGTTCGGTCGCGCCTTCACCGCGATGCGCAAGGTGAGGTTGGTCTCCGCGTCCGGGTCCGGATTTTCGGTCGGAGTCGCTTCGACAACACCGAACGTCGATCCGTCCGGAATCCCGTCCGAATCGTCACGCGTCGCCCCCGCGTCAAGAGGTGAAACACCCGCCAGTCCAGGACCCGCCGCGCTCGCTGTCGCACCAGCCGGCGCGGGCACGCCCATCTTTAATTTCATGTCCGCCAACTCGTAAAGCGCGCCGGCTGATGGGCCGATTTCCTGGATCTTCCGCCACGATTCGTTCGACCGGTCGAAGGACTGGACCGACTCGTAAATCATCGCCATTTCGGCGAGCACATTCGCGTTCTTTGGATCGCGTTGGGCTGCTTCCTGCAAGCGCGCGAGAGCGTTCGTCGTGTCGCCATGGTCGCGCAACATCGTCGCTTCTTTCAGCAGCCGATCCGCCGCGGAAAGCGCAGCCGCGCTCGGCGTCGATTGAGCGCCCGATGTGCTGGCCGGCGGCGCTGCTACGGCCGCAGGTGACGCAGCAGCTTGCGCCGGAGTCGCGGCGCGCTGGGATGTCGTCACGCTCGGCGTCGTGAGCGCGCGCGCCGATCGCGCCCGGAGCGCGAAATGGAAACCGACCGCGGCAAGTTCAATCGCTCCGAAGAGCGCGACCAGCCCCACCGCGATCGTGAAGATTTTGTCCGGACGCGGCGGAGGGACGGAAACCTCAGACATCGTCAGCGCGAAATATCGACCTGGCTCAGGAGCTTGAAACCTTCGCCCTGCAGAACGGATGATGCGCAATCAGTGTCATCCACATGGAGAGCCAGGGCCGCGTAGCCTCTTGGTTGAATCAAAAACGGATAGCAAAAATGCACGTTCACTTCCGCCATCAGGAGGGCCGCGAGCATCTTGGCCAGCTGCGTCGCGATCTCCTGGAGTTCCACTACCACCATCGCACAGACACCAAACGGGACGTCGTGTTCACGAAAAATTTCTTCCACCTGGTCCGGATCGCTCACGACGATTCGCGCGATCGCCGAGTCGGTTGATTCGGAAATACTGAGCGCCACGACGTGCGTGTTGTGCGTGTGCAGCAGCTTCACTACATCGAGCATCGCGCCCACCTTGTTCGGCAGGAAAATCGAGAATTGTTTCACCAGCGGGGCGTCCATCCCGGTGGCGGTTTTTGGTAGATCGACAGCCATGAAAAAATGTGCGCGACGTGCCGAAAACGGAACGTCCCGCTGCCGAACTATGTCATCGCGCAGCTTTTTTTTGCAACCGAATAGTCCGGCCCCGCCTCGTCCGCTTTCAGCTGTTCATTTCGGGCCCGCTCATTAGATTCGCTGCCGCAAGATGGACGAAGAGAATGAGTTGTTCGCGCAGCGGCGCGAGAAGCTGGAGGCGTTGCGCGCGCGGGGCCTCGAGCCATTCGGTCACGCGTTCGAAACTTCCGGCAGCGTCGGAGAGGTGCGCGAAAAATTTGCCGAAGGCGCTGTGTTCCGAATCGCGGGGCGCATGACCGCGCACCGCGACATGGGCAAAAGTCATTTCGCGGATTTACGAGACTCGACCGGGCGCCTGCAAATCTACGTCCACGTGAAAGAAGTCGGCCCGGAGCTGATCGAGGTCTTCAACCTGCTCGACCTCGGCGATTTCGTGGGCGTGGAAGGGACCTGCTTCATCACCAAGACGGGCGAGCCGACAATCAAAGTCCAAACGCTCGAGGTGCTCGGGAAATCCCTTCGCCCGCTCCCCGAAAAATGGCATGGCCTGCAGGATGTCGAGGCGCGCTATCGGCAGCGCTACCTCGACCTGCTGACGAATGAGCAATCCCGCGCGGTCTTCGAAAAACGGATCGCGATCGTGCGCGAGATTCGCCGTTTCCTGGAAGATCGCGGATTTCTCGAGGTGGAAACGCCGATGCTGCAGGCAGTCGCCGGCGGCGCGGCGGCGGAACCATTTCGCACCCATCACAACGCGCTCGGGCTCGACCTGTTTCTGCGGATCGCGCCGGAGCTTTATCTGAAGCGGCTCCTGGTGGGCGGGTTCAACAAAGTCTTCGAGTTGAATCGTAATTTTCGAAACGAAGGGATTTCGCGCCGCCACAATCCGGAGTTCACGATGCTCGAAGCGTACTGGGCTTACGCAAATTTCGAAAAGATGGCGGACCTCGTCGAGGAAATGATCTGCCATCTGGCGCAGACTGTCGCGGGTTCCCTCCAAGTCGAGCACCGCGATGCGGATGGGAACGTGACGCGCACGCTGAATCTTTCCCGGCCGTGGCGACGCGCGCGCTATCGCGATTTGATCAGGGAGATCGACCCGGAATGGTTCGGGTATTCATCCGAAAAGCGGCGTCAGCGCTGCGGCGAGCTCGGTGTGGAGGTGAACGCGCGGATGGCGGATTACGAAGTGACGCAGCAGGTATTCGAAAAGCTGGTGGAGGAGAAAACGTTCGACCCGCTTTACGTCACGCATTGTCCGAAGGAATTGGTTCCTCTCGCGAAACAGAACGCGGAGGACGATTCGCTCGTCGATGTTTACGAGCTGATTATTAACGGGCAGGAAATCTCGCCCGGCTACACTGAGTTAACCGATCCCTTCGTGCAACGGCAGCGCTTGATTGCGCAGGCCGGCGAGGAAACGCAGAAGCTCGACGAAGAGTTTTTGCTCGCGCTGGAGCACGGCATGCCGCCCGCCGGGGGAATCGGGATCGGCATCGACCGGCTGGCCATGCTGTTGACCGGCGCGGAGTCGATCCGGGACGTGATCCTTTTTCCGCTCCTGAAACCGAAGCGCTAAGTAAGAATCACGCGAAGCCGTCGCGGTCCGTCATCCTGAGCCGCGCTAGAC
>JALYZW010000230.1 GCA_030945725.1 Verrucomicrobiota bacterium
TGTGGCGCGGCACGCCGACAATCACAGCCCCCGCATTCTTTTCGCGCGCGATCTCGGCGATTCGGGCAATCGGATTACGGCCCATCGCCGGGATCGTTTCCACCGGGTGCGCCAGCATCCCCAGCTCGTCCGACACGGCCACTCCGATGCGCGCGCGACCATAGTCGATCCCGAGCAGCCGCTGCTTGATTCCGAAGCCACTCACTGCAAACGCTCCGGCAATTTGCCGATTAAGTTCTTGATCTTCTCGGCGTGGTGCCGATGACAGACGAGGATCGCGTCGGCGGTCCGCACCACAATCATATCGTGGACGCCGAGGAGCGCGACATTTGTGCCGTCCTGAGCGAAGAGGATGTTATTCGTGGAATCGAGCGACGTGACTTCGCAATTGGCCGCGTTCCCTTCCGCATCCTGTGCGAAGTAATGCGCGACCGCGCGCCATCCGCCGACATCGTCCCAGTCGAACTCGGCTTCGACCACAAGGACGCGATCCGCGTTTTCCATAATCGCGTAATCGAAGGAGATTTTCGGCAGCGTCGCGAATTGCTCGCGCAGAGCGGTCTCGAAATGCCCCGGCGCACGCGATTGCGAAATGAACCGCGCGAGCTCCGGCGCGTGCCGATTGAACTCGCTCAACACGGAGGGCACCGACCAGACGAACATCCCCGCGTTCCAGCGGAACGTTCCCTGGCGCAGAAAAGATTCCGCGAGATCGGCGTTCGGTTTTTCGCGGAAGCGAAGGACGCGATGAATCACGGTGCCGGCCGGCACGCCTTTCACCTGCATTCGCTCGCCTTGTTCGATGTATCCGAACCCGGGGCACGCCCAGCTCGGCTTTATGCCGATCGTGACGAGCGCACCGGTTTCCTGCGCTGCCGTCGCTGCCGCGCCAAGTGTGCGTTGGAACGCGGCCGTGTCTTTGATCACGTGATCGGCCGGCAGCACGATCATCGTCGCCGCGTGATCGCGCGCCGCGACCCAACCAAGGCCGAGGGCGACCGCCGCGGCAGTGTCGCGCTTCGCCGGTTCCGCGACAATGTTCGCCTTCGGAAATTCCGGCAGCAGCTCTCGTACGGCCGCTTCCTGCTCGACATTCGTCAGGATCAGAATTCGCTCCGGCGGTACGAGCCCCGCCAGGCGCGAGACCGTTTGCCCGAGCAGCGTTTCGTCAGAAACCAGCCGCAGAAGTTGTTTCGGCCGGGTCCGCCGGCTCAACGGCCAGAAGCGCTCCCCGCTGCCGCCCGCAAGGATCAGCGCGTAAATCGAATTGGGCATTGAGCAGAGAAAATGGAAGCCGCGAAGCGGCAAATTCGCCGCGAGAATTTCCCGTTTCCTTTTCTAAAACGGAACGTATAGGGATAGGCGATGTCTCTTTCGATATCCATTCCAAAAACGGCCGAAGAGATTCCGCTGGATGGCCTCCTTTCGTTAGCGCGCACCGCGTTCGGCCTCGGCATTGGAATGCTCGTCGCGGAGAGAATTCGGCGGCCACTTCGCCAGGCCGCGGGGATCGCGCTGGTCTCGATCGGCGCGCTGGCCGCCGTGCCACTCGTCGTGCGGGTCGCGATGGAACGGATCAATCGCCCCGAATCCGATCGCGGCAGCCGAAATCGCCTGCGCTCGATCCGCGACGATTCAGGTTACGAATCGGACGACGACGCGTACTAAGCGGCGTTTTCCGTCGCGCGGCGTCTTGCTTGATTCCGCTCGCGCGGCGGCGTAAGCGTCTCTCCGATTATGTCGAAAGCTCCCGCGCCTGCTCCCGAAACGTTGCGTGATCGTTGCGCGGCCATCGCGCGGGAGGAGGACGTGCTGCGCGAAGGCGGCGGCAAAGCGGGCCAGGAGCGCCAGTTGAAAATGGGGCGCCTGCCGGCGCGCGAGCGCATCAAACGTCTGCTCGATCCGGCGTCGCCGTTCCTCGAGGTCGGACTTTGGGCGGCCTACAAAATGTATGAGCAGTGGGGGAAAATTCCCGCCGCGGGCGCAGTCGCGGGCATCGGCAATATCGCCGGCATCCCCTGCATGGTGATCGCGAACGATGCGACGGTAAAAGCCGGCGCGTTCTTCCCCGCGACCGCGAAAAAACTGATCCGCGCGCAACGCATCGCATTCGAGTCTGCGCTGCCGCTCGTTTACCTCGTCGATTCCGCCGGCGTTTTCCTGCCGATGCAGGACGAGATTTTTCCCGATGAAGACGATTTCGGTCGAATCTTTCGCAACAACTCCGTGATCTCGGCCGCGGGCCTCCCGCAGTTTGCGGCGATCATGGGGAACTGCGTGGCCGGCGGCGCCTATCTGCCGGTGTTGTGCGACAAAATCCTGATGACGGAAGGCAGCGGCCTTTATCTCGCCGGGCCTTCGCTCGTGAAGGCGGCGATCGGCCAAGTCGTCGAACAGGAGGAACTCGGCGGCGCAAAAATGCACGCGGAGATCAGCGGCACGGTCGATTTTTACGAGAAGGATGACGACTCCTGCCTGCAGCGATTGCGCTCGCTGGTTGCGCTGTTGCCCGAGGCCGAGCAGGCAAAGAATGCTGCGAAAGCGGAGACGCACGCCGCCGCAAAAACTCCCGACGCGGTTTACGATTTGATCAGTCTCGACGGACACAAACCGTACGACACGCGCGAGCTATTGGCGTCGATCATCGATGCAGATTCACTTGACGAATACAAGGCGGACTACGGCAAAACGCTCGTCACGACCTATGCGCGGATCGGCGGAAAAGCGGTCGGCATCGTGGCCAGCCAGCGCCAGCAAGTTCGCACCAAGAAGCAAGGAATTCAGATGGGCGGCGTTATCTACGCCGACAGCGCTGACAAAGCCGCGCGGTTCATCCTGGACTGCAATCAGACCGGCATTCCGATCATCTTTTTCCAGGACGTAACCGGTTTCATGGTCGGCCGCGACGCCGAGCAAAGCGGCATCATCCGGAGCGGCGCAAAGCTGGTGAACGCAGTCAGCAATTCGACCGTGCCGAAAATCACCATCGTGGTTGGCGGATCCTTCGGCGCAGGCAACTACGCATTGTGCGGCAAGGCCTACGATCCGCGATTTATCCTCGCCTGGCCGAATTCGCGCTACGCGGTAATGGGCGCGGCGCAGGCTTCGGACACCGTCTTTAGCGTGCTGGCTCGCGCGCGCGATCGCGGCGACAAGAAGTCGACACCGGAAGAACTCGACGCACTTCGCGCGACGGTGAAGAAGAGCTACGAAGAGCAGACCGATATCCGTTACGGAGCGGCGCGCGGCTGGGTGGACGCGATCATTCAACCGCACGAGACCCGCGACGTTCTCATCCGCTTGCTGCAGTACGTTTCCCGTCCCACGCCAAAAGCGCGCTTCCACACCGGCGTGGTGCAGACTTAACGCTCGATTCCAAATTCGTCGCGGATCGCCGCCGTCATAGTGTCGATCTCCGACAGCCGACCGTCGAACGACGGCGTGACTCCGCGTTGCTGAAGTGCGCGGCAGACTTCTTCGGTCGCGATGTTTCCCACCAGCTTGTCCTGCGCGAATGGGCAGCCGCCGAGCCCGCCCATCGCCGCGTCGAATCGCCGGCAGCCCGCATCGTATGCTGCGAGCACGCGATCGGCCGCACCGGCGCGCGTGCTGTGCAAGTGAACGCCGATCTCCGTGTCGTTGCGCCACACGGCCGTGACGACACGGTGAATGAGGTCCGGGTCGGCCGCCCCGATCGTATCGGCGAGCGACACGCAGCCAATCCCCATGCTCGCGATCAGCCCCGCCGCGTCGGCCACCTTCTGTTCCGACCAGGCGTCGCCATACGGATTTCCGAAAGCCATCGAGATGTAAGCGACTGTCGCGAGGCCCGCTTCGTCCGCGCGTTCCTTGATGCGCTTCAACACCGACGCGTTTTCCTCCGTCGATTGGTTCTGGTT
>JALYZW010000007.1 GCA_030945725.1 Verrucomicrobiota bacterium
CCACGCGGAAGAAAATCGAGAAGAGCACTTCGCCGAGATGGAATCGGCTCGCCGTGCTCACGTCCATGTCGAGGTCGGTGTGATGCACGTTGTGGAAGCGCCAGAAGAACGGCGCGAGGTGCATGAACTTATGCCACCAATAATATGCGTAATCGTACAGCAGCACGCCCGCGACGATCGCGAGGAGCGCGGGCAGGTGGAGCCAATTAAAAAGTCCGAGCTGATGCCGCGTCACCCAGATTGAAATGATAAATGGAATCGGCACGAGTATCAGTCGCGACACGAACAGGCCTGGAATGGCGAGCACCGCGTTTCGCACCATCCGGCGGATGGCAGTAAAATGCTGGCGCCGAAGCGGCCATTTCCATTGGATGAACAGCAGGCTGACGAACACGACCGCGAAGACCGGCCCGAGACTTTCGAGCAGCGAGTTGTCGACCGGCATTTTCATCTTTACGGGAGTGTGGTTTCTGCGAGAACCTGGTGGATCAACGTCGCGCGATATTTTTCCGGCTCCTCGAAGTGGGGCCAGTGACCGGAGTGTTCAAACCAGACGATCTGTTTGCCGCGCGGTGCGTCGAGGGCATCGAAATATCGCTGCGCGACCTCGGAAGTCACTACCTTGTCGTGGCGCCCGAGAAAGAAATAGACGGGCACGTCGATGCGGGGTGCCTGTTTGAAAAGGCTCGTCTCATAGAAAATTTCCTTCCACAGCCGTCCAAAGGAATATCGCACGCCTAACGGAATCCTGAACAGGTCGAGCCAGGAATACGCGGGCTCCACGTAGCCGGACTTTCTCCAGGGCACTAATGCCATTGGGCGAATCGATTTTTATTTGCGCTGCTACTCGATGTCGCGCGCAGAGGCGAACGAGCGCCGCCGCGCCGAGACTCGCCAGCACGACAACGACTGAAACGACAACTGTTTTCATGAGACGGCGCACGACCGCCGCGGCGCTTTCCTACGTGCCGGATTTGATATAACTCCAGCCGGCTTCCTGTTTGCGAACGATTTCCGCGACTCCGGAGTCCGTCGTGGTAGCAAAGGGTACGAGCTAATCCTTGCTCACGTTCTTCTTTTTCATCGTGTTTTCGCACGCCGCGAAAACGACGCCGCCATCTGCGAGTGTTTTCATTCGGTCGGTGAGCATGTTGTCCTTCGCGATGCGCAGGCCGAGGCCTTTGCTGTGGGCGACGACTTCAATCTCGGTCGCCGCGCCAAAAGCGGTGCGGACGTTTTCGACATTGTTCAGCACCGCGGTCCATTGCTCGGGTCCTTCCATGGTCACTTCGAAAACGATCCGGTGTTTGCCGCTGCTGCCGGGCGCTTTGGATTCTTGCGCGTTACTGAACGAGGCGATCAGAAGGGCGAACAGGATGATGAGTAATCTGGATGCTTTCGTAGGCACGAGAGGTGTTGGTTCGGGTGCCTTGCACTCGAAGCCCATCGCGTGTGCCTTCCCGAGGGTTTCGTCGCCGCTCCAGCCTTCTTCGCGGCGCCGGGAATGACGAAGAGCTCTTCCTTCATCAACGCTTCGTAGCCTTCCTTCGCGACATCCCTGCGGCGCCATCACGTTGCTGCTCTGCCGGCCTTTGATGTTCTCCGCGTTTCCCTTCTCGAACAAAGGATATCGATCTGCACGCCCGCGCTTTGCAGTTCGTCGAAGATTTCCTGCGGGCTATTCTCCTTCTCGAGATCCTTCGCAATCACGCGCACATCGACGTGGTGATCGCGTTTGAACTCGGCGGCGATTTGTTCCAGCTCAGATTGGACGGGAGCGACGAGCGGATGTCCGTGCCGCGCAAATTCATGCGCGAGATGCATTCCGATCCCGCTGGAGGATCAGGTAACGAGTGCGGTTTCCTTGTTCATTTGTTGTCCTTTGATGTGGCTTACTTGCCGCCGATCGGGTCGACGCCGAGCTGCTTGAAAATACCTAGCTCATCGGAGCTGCCCCAACGCTCCGCGATTCGGCCGTCCTCGAAACGCGCGATCTGCATGCCGCGCGCCTTGATCTTCTTCCCGGTCGGCGCCACGCCGTGGAAATTTCCTTCGTGCGTGCCGGTGACGGTGTAAGCGATGGCGACGTTTTCGTCATCAGCGACCATCTGATCGACCGCGACTGCGAGATCGGGAAAAGCAGCGCGAAACTTCGTAAAGAAGTCCATGAACCCTTCGGGTCCGCTGCCTTGATCAGGTGCCGGATCGTGGTCCTTCACGTCCGACGTCATCAGGTCGGTGAACTGGTAAAATTTGCCGCTATTAACGGCGGCACCGAAGGCTTTGGTGGTAGCGATGTTCTGTTCTTTTGACATAAGTGTTGTGTTGCTAGCTGAGGTTGAGGTGATCCGTCCGTTCTGCCTACGGCTTTAAGACGACCTTCACG
>JALYZW010000012.1 GCA_030945725.1 Verrucomicrobiota bacterium
CGGGTCCCACGTCGATCACTTCGGCAGCGCCTTTTGGGGCGCGATCCTGATCGGGATTATTAGTTGGCTGCTGAGTGCATTTTTCCGCGGGAGCGATGGCCACGTCCACGTCCTGACGCACCATACGCAAATCAAACGCGTGAGTGGTCGCGTCATCGAACCCGATGGCACCGCGGGGCGGTGAGGCCGCGATCGAGGCACGGATCGTAGCGACTGAGTTCCGCTAATCTCGGCCATGTTTCACGAGCGTGAGTCCGGCCGCGGTCTGTTCGTGAAGATCTGCGGCATCACGAATGCGGCTGACGCCGCGGCAGCCGTCGACTTGGGCGCGGATGCGATCGGCCTGAATTGTTTTCGCGGTAGCAGGCGATTTTTGGACCTGGAGGCCGCGCGCGACTGGATCTCGGAATTGCCGCCTGAGTTGGCGAAAATTGCCGTGGTTGTGAACCCGACCGCGTCCGACGTTGCTGCGCTCGCGGCCTATCCGTTCATCGACGGGCTACAGCTCCACGGCCAGGAGACGCCAGAGTTTTGCCAGACCTTGAGTGCGAGGGGCATCCGGTTCAGCAAGGCGCTCCCTGTAACCGATGAGAACTCACTGGATGAAGCCTCGCGCTACTCGACTTCCACATTCGTCCTCGACTCGGAATCCGGCGGCGTTTTCGGCGGGAGCGGACGCACGTTTCGATGGGAAATCGCGGCACAATTTGTGGCCGCGCATCCGTCGTATCGGGTTATTCTCGCCGGGGGGCTCACTCCGAAGAATGTCGAGGCAGCGGTGACCCTGGTTCGGCCGTTCGGGGTTGATGTGACCAGCGGCGTAGAGGCGATCGCCGGCCGGAAAGACCACGGTCGGCTGAGGGCGTTCATCGACGCCGCGCGTTCGGTTTAAGACAACCCCGCCGCAGGCCGGAAGGTCTGGTGGGTGACAAGGGCAATTTGCGGGGCTGGTCTGCTTCCTGCTTTAGACGCTTCCGCAGTCTTCAACCTTCCCTACAAACCTATGGCAACTCGTTTCAAACAACTCGTCTGCGGAGCGGTGATGGTGATCGTCGCAATTTCCGCCACGCAGGCACAGGTCGGCTCGCCCGCTCCCGTCCTGATTTCCAGTAAATCGGACGTCGTCGTGGCCGCTGCGCCCGAACCGGTGAAAAGCACGCCGACCTCGCCCAGCCTGCCGACCGCAAAATCGACCGACAGCTCCGGCCTTCTGCTTGTGCAAGCGTCAACCCCGCCGGCCACAACTGGCGCGCCGGTAACGCAGAAGACGACCACTAACTCCACAACGACAACGCTCCCGACTTCGTCGGCCACCGTCCCGCCGACCACGACTGCCGCTACGGTCGGTGCGGCACCGGTCTCAACGACTGCGGGCGATAGCGTGACGGAAAATGGCGGCGTCGGTGTTCGCGAATTTCAAGGTGACGATGTCGGTCAGGTCCTCCGTCTTCTCGCGCGCCAGGCGAAGGTCAATATGGTGGTGAGCGAAGCGGTGCAGGGAACGGTGACGATGCGCCTCGAGGACGTCACAGCGCTGCAGGCGATCGAGATTATCGCGAAGGCGAAAGGGCTGTTCCTGGACAAGATCGACAGCGTTTACTACATCAAAACGGTCGCGGAGCGGACGGCCGAGCCGACGGAAAGCGACAGCTACCAATTCAGCTACGCCCGCGCGAAAGACATCGTGACCGTGGTTGCGCCGCAGCTTTCGAGCAAGGACGCGATGCAAATCGACGAGCGCACGAACACCATTTTCTTCCGCGAGACACGCGGCAACATCGACAACGTCCGCCGGCTCCTCGCCCAAATCGATAAGCCGACCAAACAGGTCATGATCGAGGCGCGTTTGGTCGAAGTGACAGCGAACCCGAAGCAGGCTTACGGCATCAACTGGGGTGGCGTGTTAGGTGGACCATCTAACCCGCAGACGATCTCGTACGGAGCGGGCGGAGGAGCCGCGACGCCGGCGACACCGGGTGCGAACGGCACCGCAACAACGAACTTCAATTTCGGAAATCCTGGAAATAAGAACTTCCTTGGTTCCTTCGGCTCGTTGTTGGCTGGCCAATTCGCAATTCTCTCCGTGCCGCAAATGTCGGTCACGATCCAGGCGCTGAATGAAGACGCGGACGCCGAGTTCCTCGCAAATCCGCGGGTTGTCACGGCCGACAATCAAAAGGCTACGATCGAGATCAGCCGCGCGCAGCCGGTCGCGAAGCTGCAGTTCAATACTCAGACTGCGTCGTCCGAATTCAGCGGCTTCGAAGATAAGAAATTCGGCAACAAGCTCGAAGTCCTGCCTTCAGTGAATAAAGACAATTTCATCACCCTGAACGTGAAGCCGGAGATCAGTAACAAGGTCGGCGACCAGGTGTTCACCTCGCCCGGCGGCGGTTCGGTTGCCAGCCCGATTATCGACACACGGACGCTAAACTCGAATGTGTTGATCAAGAGCGGCGACACGCTGGCGATCGGCGGGTTGATGCAGGACGAAGTGATCAAATCGCGGACTAAAGTCCCGGTGATGGGCGATGTTCCGGTGCTCGGTTATCTTTTCCAGAGCCGCAGCAATGCGCGCGTGAAACGGAATCTGCTTGTCTTCGTAACGCCGACGATCATCGACCAGAAGTACGGCACCGGACTGGAAGACCAAGTGACCGGCTTGCATCACACCGGCGAAGAATACGCCGATCCGAACGGCTGGCGGAACAACGCGAAAGGCGCGGTTCGGCTGGTGCCCACCGCACATCGCCAGGTGGCCGCAGATTATCCCGTGCCGGGGATTCCGCCGGCGCCGGCGAACAGCGGTGGAACCCGCAAAGCGCGCTTCATGACCAGCGCGAAAGACCGAGACTTTTAAGACGCAGACAGATGTGGGGTTGAGGGGGGCGGATCTCGCGAGAGGTTCGCCCTCTTATTTGCTGCACTGCGAACAGAGCTGCGGATCCGTCTGGCAGGCGTGCGATCAGCCGCCGAGGTAGCGCGCGAGTTTCACGCGCAGTTCGGTCCGCGCGCGAAAGAGCAGGCTCTTTACCGCGGGCACGGATTGATCCAGCACCTCGGCGATGTCGTCGTAGCTCAGCTCCTCATAGCGCCGCAGCACCACCGCCATCCGCTGCGTTTCGGGCAGTTCGCCGATCGCCGTCTGGATCGCTCCGTTCAGTTCTTCTTCCAACAAGGACGCGTCCGGCGCGGCGGCGTGTTCGTCCGGCAGCGGACGCTCATCGCCTTCCGCGTTCACCTGCAAAGGGAGCAGCGCGTGCCGTTTCCGCCGCCGCATTTCATTGAAGACGAGATTGCGCGCGATTTTTAACAACCACGTCGTGAATTTCGCCTTCGGCGTATAGCGTTTTGCGCTGCGCCAGACGCGGATGAAGACCTGCTGCGCAATGTCCTCCGCGTCGCCAGTGTTCCCGAGCATGCGGCCGACTGTTCCGAGGATGAGCGTTTGGTGCCGCTCAATCAGTCGTTCGAAAGCAGCGGTGTCGCCGGCGCCGATCAGTTCCATCAGTCGCACGTCCTCGGCATCTCCGAGATTCGGTCCGGCGGGTGGGGGCACGTCGAACGGCACAATGAATAGACGCGGCAGAGCGCCGACTAATCAATCATTAACCCCGAAACACGGGTCAGCGGCGCGCCGCTTTTTGTTGCGCCGAAAGAAGGGCGTGTGCATCATAGCCCACCCGTTTCCCGCCCGTCTTCCGATGAATCTTTCATTAATCCCATCCGATCTTCAGCCTATCGCGGATAAGATCGCGAATGGGCAGCGGATTTCAGAAGGGGAAGCGCTGCAGCTGTTTCGTTCGGATGATTTGAATGCTCTTGGAATCATGGCTTCGGCGGTGCGTGAGCGGAAGAATGGTAACTACGCGACTTTTATCCTGAATCGTTACGTCAACTACTCGAACGTTTGTATTCTTTCGTGTCAGTTTTGTGCGTTCGCCGCGCGGAAGCGGGATGCGCACGCTTTCGAGCTGGCGATCGATGAGATCGTCGATGCCGTGCGCGACGCACTCGCGCTCGGCATCACGGAGGTGCACATGGTGGGCGGGCTGCATCCGACTTTGAAGCGGGAATGGTATATTTCGGTACTGCAACGCCTGCGCGCGCTCGACCCCGAGCTGACGATCAAAGCGTTCACCGCAATCGAGATTCGGCACCTCGCGCACCGAGTCTTCAAACGCTCCATCAGCGACACGCTGGCGGAGTTGCGCGGCGCAGGTCTCGGCGCGCTCACCGGCGGCGGCGCGGAGATTTTCGATCCGGCCGTGCGCGACGAATTATGTCGCGGCAAGGAAAGCGCAGAGGAATGGCTCGAAGTGCATCGCATCTGGCATCAAATGGGCGGCCGCAGCACTTGCACGATGCTCTACGGTCACATCGAAACGATCGAGCAGCGGGTCGATCATCTGCGCCTCTTGCGCGAGCTGCAGGACGAAACCGGCGGCTTTACCGGCTTCGTCCCCTTCGCCTTCGAGCCGCAAACCGAGGTTCTGTCGCACGTCAAAGCAGCAACCGCAGTCGAGCAGCTCCGCAATCTCGCAGTCAGCCGAATTTATCTCGATAACATCGAACACCTCACTGCTTACTGGGTCTCAATGGGTCTGCCTCTCGCGCAAGTCTCCCTCGCCTACGGGGTCGATGATCTTCACGGAACGATCATGGAGGAAAAGATTTTTCACATGGCCGGCGCGACCACTCCGCAGGAGCAGACGGTCCAGACGCTCGAGCACGCCATCCGCGAAGCCGGGCGGGAGCCAATGCAGCGCGATAGTTACTATCGTCACCTCGGCGGCCGGGATGCGCCGGACAAGGCGACGGTTCCAGCCGAACTCGTCTGCGTGTGACGAACGCGGCTGGCCGGCGACTTCGGCTCGGCTGCGTTCAATATCTCAACGCCCGCCCGCTAATCGACGGCTGGCCCGGCGAAGTCTCCTTTGATCATCCCGCCGCGCTCTGCGACCGGCTGGCCGCGCGCGATCTCGACGTCGCGCTCGTGTCTAGCTTTGAATTCCTCCGAGCGCCCATCTACACCGTCGTCGATCGGATCGCGATCGGATCCGACGGCCCGGTCTTCAGCGTTTTTGTTGCTTATCGGGGCGAGCTGGCGACGTCGCGCAGCATCCAAATGGATCCCGCGTCGCGCACGTCAGTCAACTTGCTCCGTTGTATTTTCGGTGAATTGAATCTCAGCACGCCGTTCGTCGCGGCGACTCCGGCCGAGATTGCAGAGAACCCGGAAGACGTTGGGCGCTTGATCATCGGCGATCAGGCGATTCGCTTCCGGCAACGACACGGCGACGCTTACCGTTACCTCGACCTAGGCGAGCGATGGCGCGCCATCACGGGGCTTCCTTTTGTTTACGCGCTTTGGCTGATTCGCCCTGAAGTGGCCGATCGCGGGTTGATCGCAGCGCAGCTTCGCGCGCTGCGTGACGGGAATATCGCGCGCCTGGATGACCTCGCGGCCACGCACGCCGCGATGTCGCCGGAATTTTGTCGTTTCTACTGGCGCGAATGCCTGAAGTTCGATTTTGGTGAACGCGAACAAGCGGGACTCTTGAAATTTCGGTCACTATGCCAAAAGCACGGAATCCTCGAACGGACGACGGCACCTCTGCGGCTGGCGTAGCGGTCGAACGCTGGCCGGATGGTGGGCCCCGAATCGGCATTTCGGGATGGCGCTACGAACCGTGGCGCGGCGTATTTTATCCCGCGAAATGGCCGCAGCGGCGAGAGCTCGAGTTCGCCAGCCGAGCTTTGAACTCGATCGAGATCAACGGGTCCTTCTACTCACTCCAGCGACCGTCGAGTTATCAGCTCTGGTACGACGAGACGCCGCCCGGCTTCGTCTTCAGCGTGAAGGGGGCGCGCTTTATCACGCACATGAAAAAACTACGGGACGTCGAAGCGCCGCTCGCAAATTTCTTCGCCTCCGGCGTGCTCTGTTTGCGCGAAAAGCTCGGGCCGATTCTTTGGCAATTTCCGCCCAACTTCGGGTGGAACCCAGAGCGCTTCCGCGACTTTTTCGAGTTACTGCCGCCCGACACCGCGGCCGCGGCGAAGCTCGCGCGCCGGCACGACGAAAAATTGAAAGGCCGCGCGTATACGAAAACGGATGTGCTCCGCCCCCTGCGGTACGCGGTCGAGATTCGTCATCCGACTTTTATGGTGCCGGAATTCTTTGCGCTGTTGCGGCAATACAAGATCGCGTTCGTGTTCGCTGATACAGCAGGGAAATGGCCCTACGCCGAGGATCTCACGTCGGACTTTCTGTACTGCCGCCTGCACGGCGATGAGGTACTCTACGTGAGCGGATACAGCGAACGCGCGATCGAGTGGTGGCGCGAGAGGCTCGCGTTGTGGCAGCGCGGAGAGCAGCCGGCAGACGCACGCCTCGTCACTTCGGCTCCCGCCAAGAAGGGGCCACGCGACATTTACATCTACTTCGATAACGACGCGAAAGTGCATGCCCCTTTCGATGCAAAACAACTCGCCAGTCGCTTCGGCATCATGCCGCTCGATCCGCGACCCTGAGCACGCCGGTTGTCACCCCTGCGCAGCGGAGATAAAGTGATCGGTGGAACGACGGTGGATCATCGCGCAGACGCCCGAGAACGGCGCCAGCACGATTCCGTGGACTGCGATCTGCGGCGATTCCTGCATTACGGAACTTCTGAAGCGCAAAGGGTTCGCGGACGCGGACGAACTTGATGGGTTTCTTCGACCCCGGTTGCGGACCTTGGGCGACCCATTTTCGCTCCCAAACATGCGGGCGGCGGTCGACCGGATCCTTCGAGCGATCGACGCGAAAGAGCGGATTGTTCTCTTCGGCGATTACGACGTCGATGGCGTAACGTCGCTCGCCTTGCTCGCGGAAATGCTGCGCAGTTATGGCGCCGATCCCGCGTTGTTTTTGCCGCTTCGCATGGAGGAAGGCTATGGGCTCAGTCCGGAAAGCGTCACGCGCTGCTGCGGACTACACCGCCCGGAACTGCTGATCGCGGTTGATTGCGGCACGTCTTCGGTCGCCGAGATCGCGGCGCTCGACGCGCGCGGGGCGGACGTCATTGTGCTTGACCACCACGAGCCGAAATCAGCGCTCCCGCAATGCGTGGCGATGGTGAACCCGAAGATCGACGGCGACTGCGAGCATCAATATCTCTGCAGCGTCGGAATTGTTTTCAAGCTCTGCCACGCGCTTTTGAAGACGAGGCCGTCAGCGAATTTC
>JALYZW010000013.1 GCA_030945725.1 Verrucomicrobiota bacterium
ATTGCCTGATAACGTCGATCGCGTCCCTGTTTCGCCGAGCCGCCGGCGGAGTCGCCCTCGACGATGTAGAGCTCCGTCAGGTCCGGATCGCGCTCGGAGCAGTCGGCCAGTTTTCCTGGCAAACCGCCGCCGGTGAGCGCCCCTTTCCGGATCGTCTCGCGAGCTTTGCGAGCGGCCTCGCGCGCCCGCGCCGCAGTGAGAACCTTTTCGAAAATGCGCTTCGCCACCGGCGGGTTTTGATCGAAGAACATCATCAACCCCTCGTAGACGACGGAGTTTACGATGCCGTCGATCTCGGTGTTCACGAGCTTCACCTTGGTCTGTGACTCGAAGCGCGGATTCGGAAGTTTGATGCTCAACACGCAGGTCAGCCCTTCGCGCACGTCGTCGCCCGAAATCGCCGGGTCCTTCTCTTTGATCAGGCTGTTCGCCTTTGCGTATTGGTTGACCGCTTTGGTCAGTGCGCTACGAAATCCGGTCAGGTGCGTGCCACCGTCCGGGTTCGGAATCGAGTTCGCGAAGCACAGGATCTGGTCATTGTAGCTATCGTTATATTGCATCACGACGTCGACGAAGACTTCATCGCGCTGCCGCGACAGGACGACCGGTTTGGGATGAATGACCGTTTTGTTTTCGCCGAGCTGCCGCACGAATTCCTCGATGCCGTGCTTGTAAAAGAAAGCTTCCTTCTTCGCGGTCTCACCGCGCTCGTCGGTCAACATGATCTCGAGCCCGGGATTTAAAAACGCGAGTTCGCGCAGACGCGTCGCGAGCCGCTCAAATTTAAATTCGACCGTGATCGTAAAGATCGTCGGGTCGGGCAGGAATGTGATCAGCGTGCCGGTGCTCTTCTTGTTTTTCAGCTCGCCGATTACCGAAAGCGGTTGCGTCGTCTTCCCGCGCTCGAATCCCATGTGATAGACTTTCCCGTCGCGCGAGACCTCGACCTTGAACCAGTCGGAAAGCGCATTGACGCACTTCGCGCCGACGCCGTGGAGGCCGCCGGAATACTTGTAGGCGCCCTGCCCGAATTTGCCGCCGGCATGGAGATTCGTCAGCACCAGCTCGACCGCCGGCATCTTGAATTTCGGATGCATGTCGACCGGGATGCCGCGGCCGTTGTCGCGGACCGAGACCGAGCCATCGACGTGAATCGCGACCTCGATTTTCGAGCAGTAGCCGGCGAGATGCTCGTCGATCGAGTTGTCCAGGACTTCGAACACGCAATGGTGTAGCCCGCGTTCATCGGGATCGCCGATGTACATGCCGGGCCGTTTCCGGACCGCTTCTAACCCCTCGAGTTTGTCGATTTGCGCGGCGTCATATTTCTGACTGGTCGCGATTCCGGTGGCCGCGTCGCGCGCCGATTTTCCGAGGGTAATTTCGTCCTGAGCTTCGAGCATAATCTTCTGTCGAACGACAGAGCCAAAACTTAATGGAAAACCGGCTGCCTAACAACTATTATCTGGCGCGATTCGGTCACCATTTTCCGCAACAGATTGCGGGTCGCAAACCGTCGCACCGCATCATCTTGTGGACGGGCTCACGAGGCGACTGCGCCAGCTTTCCGCCGGCGAGACTTACGCTTGACCGTGCCTCTCGCGGACGCGAAAATGCCCGCCACGCGCATGCGGTTTCAGACCCTCTACGAAGGTCGGTGGATCTTCGCCCTTCTCGTCGTTCTGGCGCTCCTCAGCTGGTGGTTTCTGCCGTGGCTGGCGCTGGTTTTCGTCCTCCTGATACTGTACACGTTCGCGTTTTTTCGCGACCCGGACCGCATCTCTCCCGGGGATCCGCTCGCCGTGGTCGCGGCCGCGGATGGGGTCGTGGCCGATCTCTCCGAGCTCGACGAACCGGAAGTCGTCCGCGCGAAGATGAAACGCGTGGGGATTTTTCTCTCGGTCTTCGACGTGCACACCAATCGCGCGCCGATCGAAGGCCGCATCACCTACCGCGAACATCACGAAGGTCTCTGCCTCGATGCGCGCAGCGAGCATTGCACGACGAAAAACGAAGCCATGACGTGGGCGTTCGAAAACGCGCGCGGGACGATCGTGGTCCGGCAGCTGACGGGCGCAATCGCCCGGCGGATCGTGGGTTGGTCGAAAGTGGGCGACGAATTGAAAAAGGGCGAACGCTTCGGGATGATCC
This sequence comes from Verrucomicrobiota bacterium, assembly GCA_030945725.1. GTDB lineage: Bacteria > Verrucomicrobiota > Verrucomicrobiia > Chthoniobacterales > UBA10450 > JALYZW01. The sequence continues at coordinate 2,152 of JALYZW010000013.1, forward strand.
GGTTTGGGTCGCGCACGGAAGTTTACCTGCCGCTGGATGCGGAAATCGTGGTTAAAATTGGTGATCGCGTGGCCGGCGGCCAAAGCGTTATCGCACGTTTAGCGGAGCGATGAGCGATCCGAATCCAAAGATCTATCTGCTGCCGAATCTGATGACGGCGGGGAATCTGTTCTGCGGATTCGCGGCCGTTCTCTGCGTTTACGACGGCGCCCAGGAACCGAATTTTGGCATCGCTGCGGTCCGGTATCACGACGCGATCTGGTTCATCCTGGCCGCGTGCATTTTCGATCTCCTGGATGGTCGGCTGGCGCGGCTGGGTGGAAACGAAAGCGCGTTTGGCCGCGAGTTCGATTCGCTCGCGGATGTCGTCTCTTTCGGCATGGCGCCGGCGCTCCTCGTGTATCAGGTCGTGCTCGGTGAATATCGAAACCTTGGCTGGATGATTGGGTTTGTTTACCTCGCCTGCGGCACGCTGCGCTTGGCGCGGTTCAACTGCATCGCCGCCGCGGGACCGTCCGGCGGTTCGAGCAAAAGCTTTACCGGTTTTCCGATTCCCGCGGCGGCAGGCGTGATCGCTTCCATCACGTTGTTCTTGCTCTGGCTCGATGAAGGACAGCGCACGATTGGGAATTGGAAATACGTGCTTCCGCCGCTGATGCTTTTCCTTTCGTTCATGATGTTCAGCAAGTTTCGATACCCCAGTTTTAAGGCGATCAACTGGCGGACGACGCAGACGGTCCCGCGCTTTCTCATCCTGATCGCGCTCATCGGCCTGACCGTAAAATTCTACCAGTGGATGGCCGCGCTGATTTTCCTCACCTATTTGCTCTACGGTTTCCTGCGCCCTCTGCTTCCGCCGAAACGAGTCCGCGAAATCGAAGAGGAAATCGGCGAGGAACCGGACGACGACGAAGAATCGGAAGAGGCCGCCCGCTAACTTCTGGGCGGTGCGGTCGCGATTGTTTCGCTCGCCTACCTCAGCGATTCAGCTGCTCTAGAA
>JALYZW010000030.1 GCA_030945725.1 Verrucomicrobiota bacterium
ATGATGCGCGTTGCAAGATCCACCACCTCTTCGTCGCCTTCGTAGATCGAGCGAACCACGATGCCGTTCACGGTGCCGCAATCCTCCTCGTTGATGATCACATCCTGCGATGCGTCGACCAGTTTCCGAGTGAGATAACCGGAATCGGCCGTCTTCAACGCGGTGTCGGCAAGACCTTTCCGAGCGCCGTGCGTCGAGATGAAATACTCCATCACGCTGAGGCCTTCGCGGAAGTTCGAAGTGATCGGTCGCTCGATAATTTCGCCGGAAGGTTTCGCCATCAATCCGCGCATCCCGGCCAGCTGTTTCACCTGCTGCCGATTGCCGCGCGCGCCCGAATCCACCATCAGAAAGACGGGGTTCAATTCCTTGCGACCTTCGTTGTGCTCGAGAGTCCGGAACATGACGTTCGAAATTTCGTCGCCCGCGTGAGTCCAGATATCGATGATCTTATTGTAGCGCTCGCCGTCGGTGATGATTCCCTTGCGGTATTGTTGCTCGACCACCTTGATTTGCTTGTAGGCGTTCTGCAGTTCGATCTCCTTCTCCTTCGGGATGATCATGTCGGAAATCCCGATCGAGATGCCGGCCTTGGTCGCTTCGCGGAAGCCCATCTCTTTCAGCTTATCCAGCGTCTCGACGGTGCCGTCCTGGCCGACCGCCTGATAGCAGCGCCAGATGATGTCCGAGATCTGCTTCTTGCCGCACGCCTTGTTAAAGAACCCCAGACTCTGCGGCCAGATCTCATTAAAGATCACGCGGCCCGCGGTCGTCTCGATCACATGTTCTGTCGAGTTTCCGTAGATGGTCTCTTTCCCGAGGTCAGGGTTTTGCAGCCGAATCCGATCGTGCGTTTTCACCTTCCCGTCCGCCATCGCGAACTCGACGCCGGTCGCGTCGGAGAATAATGGCAGCCGAGTCTCCGCCGCTACACCGGTGGCGCGCCGCGGATTCTGCGTGAGGTAATAACAACCAAGCGTGATGTCCTGTGACGGCGTCGTAATCGGCTTCCCGCTCGAAGGCGAAAAGATGTTATTCGGCGCGAGCATGAGCATGCGCGCTTCCATCTGCGCCTCGACCGAGAGCGGCACGTGCACAGCCATCTGGTCGCCGTCGAAATCCGCGTTGTACGCGGTACATACCAGCGGATGAATGCGAATCGCTTCGCCTTCGATCAGGAGTGGCTCAAAAGCTTGAATGGAAAGACGGTGCAGCGTCGGTGCGCGATTAAGTAATACCGGATGACCTTTCGTCACCTCTTCGAGAATGTCCCAGACCTCGGGCGTCTGACGCTCGATCATCTTTTTCGCGCTCCGCACCGTGTGGACGTAACCGAGATCCTTCAGGCGACGAATGATGAAGGGCTCGAACAAAACGAGCGCCATCTTCTTCGGCAGGCCGCACTGGTTAAGCTTCAGCTCGGGGCCAATGACGATGACGGAACGACCCGAGTAGTCGACGCGTTTGCCTAACAAGTTCTGACGGAAACGTCCGCCCTTCCCCTTCAGCATATCGCTCAAGGATTTCAGCGGACGATTGCCGGCTCCGGTTACGGCGCGGCCGTGCCGACCATTATCGAACAGCGCGTCGACCGCTTCCTGCAACATCCGCTTTTCGTTGCGAATGATGACGTCCGGCGTCTTGAGCTGCAGCAGGTTTTTCAACCGGTTGTTCCGGTTGATCACGCGCCGATAAAGATCATTCAAATCCGAGGTCGCGAATCGTCCGCCTTCGAGCGGAACGAGCGGACGCAAATCCGGCGGAATCACCGGCAGGACATCGAGCACCATCCAATCCGGCCGCGCGTGCGACGACGCAAAGCCCTGCACAAGTTTCAACCGTTTCGCGAGCTTCTTGCGAATCTGTTTGCTCTTCGTGTTCCCCATCGCCTCTTCGAGCTCTTTGTTGAGCTTCGCGAGATCGACCTCGGACAGCAGCCGTTTCACCGCTTCCGCGCCCATGCCTGCAACAAAATCGTCGCCGTACTGTTCCTGCGCTTCGCGGAATTCCACTTCAGTCAGCAACTGCGTCCGCGTGAGCGGCGTCTTGCCTGGATCGATGACGATGTAGTCCTCGTAATAGATCACGCGCTCGAGCTGGCGCGCGCTCATGTCGAGCATGAGGCCCAGCCGCGAAGGCATGCACTTATAGAACCAGATGTGCGACACCGGCACGGCGAGCTCGATGTGACCCATCCGCTCGCGACGCACTCGCGCAAGCGTCACTTCGACGCCGCAACGATCGCAAATCACGCCCTTGTGCTTAATGCGTTTGTACTTGCCGCACGAGCACTCCCAATCGCGCGTCGGTCCGAAAATCCGCTCGCAAAACAAGCCGCCTTTTTCCGGCTTAAATGTCCGGTAGTTGATCGTCTCTGGATTTTTAACTTCGCCTTTGCTCCAGGACCGCATCGTGTCGCTCGAGGCCACCCCGATTGCGACCTGGTCGAACCCAACCGTTCGCTCTTCGCCGACTAACTCCCGCCAAGAATGTTCGTTCATTTATTTTTTAACCGCATTTTTGAACTGCAAAATTTTCACCATCACAAAACCATCGTGCACCAGCCGCCGTCATCCCGACCGAAGTCGCGAGACCCCGCTCCTTCACGCTGCATAAGTTCGCGGGATGTCTCGACAAGCTCGACATGACGGGCTGCTTAAGCCGCTGCGCCATCAAAGACACTCGGAGGCGCCGAGCCGCCGACTTTCACGTCGAGGCCTAACGACTGCATTTCCTTGATCAGCACGTTGAAAGATTCCGGCGTGCCCGCTTCGAGCGAGTTATCGCCTTTCACAATCGATTCGTAGATGCGCGTGCGCCCTTGCACGTCGTCCGACTTCACAGTCAGCAATTCCTGCAAGGTGTAAGCCGCGCCATAAGCTTCGAGCGCCCACACTTCCATCTCGCCGAAACGCTGACCGCCGTATTGCGCCTTGCCGCCGAGTGGTTGCTGCGTGACGAGCGAGTAGGGTCCGACCGCGCGGGCGTGAATCTTATCCGCCACCAAGTGGCCGAGCTTTAGCATGTAAATGTAGCCGACGACCACTTCCTGGTCGAACGGGTCGCCGGTGCGTCCGTCAAACAAACGCGCCTTCCCGTTTTCCTGCACCCAGGTGAAACCGTCGATCTTCTTCGCCTCGTTCAGGTACTCGCGAATCTTCGCTTCCGAAATTCCGTCGAACACTGGCGTCGCCACCTTGAATCCGAGCGCTTTCGCCGCCACGCCCAAGTGCGTTTCGAGCACCTGACCGACGTTCATACGGCTCGGCACGCCGAGCGGGTTCAGGCAGATTTCGACCGGCGTTCCATCCGGCAGATATGGCATGTCTTCTTCCGGCACGATGCGCGCGACAACACCCTTGTTGCCGTGGCGCCCGGCCATCTTGTCGCCGACCGAAAGCTTACGCTTCGAGGCGATGAAAACCTTCACCTGCTTGATGATGCCCGGATCGATGTCGTCGCCGCTTTCCACGCGATCCATCGAGCGTTCGCGATCAAGCTCGAGCTCCGCAAATTTGTGCTCATACGAAGCAATAATCTCGCGGATTTTGTTCCGGATCGGGGAAGGATCGATCTCGATGTGATCGTAAACCATCGCTAGCTTGCGCAGCAGCGTCTTGGTGATCTTCCGGTTCGCCGGGATGATGATTTCGCCCGTCTCGGCGTTTACCACGTCGAGCGGAATCTTTTCGCCTAACAAGATGTTCGAAAGCGAGTCCGTCAGCTGTTCGGTCAGCTCGTCTTTCTTCTTCTTGTTGTCTTCCGTGATCGTTTTCAGCTGACGCTTCGTTTCCGTCGGCGTCAGTTTCTCCGGTGCGCCGATCTCGTGCCGCGAAGACACTTTTACGTCCATCACGATGCCGTAGGTCCCTGAGGGAACTGTCAGCGAGGTGTCCTTCACGTCCGCCGCTTTTTCTCCGAAAATCGCGCGCAACAGCCGCTCTTCCGGCGCTAGTTCGGTCTCAGATTTCGGCGTGATTTTGCCGACCAGAATGTCGCCCGGTTTCACCTCAGCGCCGACGCGAATCACGCCGTCAGGCCCCAGATTGCGCAACGCTTCTTCCGAAACGTTCGGGATGTCCCGCGTAATTTCTTCCGGCCCGAGCTTCGTGTCGCGCGCGCCAATCTCGAATTCATCGATGTGAATCGACGTGTAGATATCTTCCTTCACGACCTTCTCTGAAATCATGATCGCGTCTTCGAAGTTGTAGCCGTTCCATGGCATGAATGCGACGAGCACGTTCCGGCCCAGCGCCAGTTCACCCTGCTCGGTGTTCGGACCGTCGGCGATCACCTGGCCGCGCTTTACGTGCTGACCTTTCTTGACGATCGGCTTCTGGTTCACACAAGTGCCCGCGTTCGAGCGCATGAACTTCCGCAGTTCATAAACGTGCACACCCGCCTCGTGATCGGTCTTTAGCTTTTTCCGGCCTTCCGGCATGTGGCCGTCTTTCGTGACGACGATTTGGTCGGCCGTGACGGAAGCGACTTTGCCTGCCTCGACCGACATGATCACGGCATGCGAATCGCGTGCGACTTTGCCTTCGAGTCCGGTGCCCACGAGCGGCGATTCGGAGACGATCAGCGGCACGCCTTGGCGTTGCATGTTCGAACCCATCAGCGCGCGGTTCGCGTCATCATGTTCGAGAAACGGAATCAAACCCGCCGCGACCGATACGAGCTGCTTCGGCGAGACGTCCATGTAGTGAACCTTCTCCGGTTCCACTTCCAGGAAATCGCCCCGGTAACGAACGGAAACCCGCTCGCCGGTGAAATGGCCTTTCGCATCGAACGGCGCATTCGCCTGCGCGACGATGAAATTCTCTTCGCGATCGCCAGTCAGGTAATCAACCTGATCGGAAACACGGCCCTTCTCCACCTTGCGGTAAGGCGTTTCGATGAACCCAAATTCGTTAATCCGGGCAAACGTCGACATTGAACTGATGAGCCCGATGTTCGGACCTTCCGGCGTCTCGATCGGACAAATGCGTCCGTAGTGCGACGGATGAACGTCGCGGACTTCGAAGCCGGCACGATCGCGTGAGAGGCCACCAGGCCCGAGTGCCGAGAGACGACGTTTATGCGTCAGCTCCGCGAGCGGATTCGTTTGATCCATGAACTGCGAGAGCTGCGAACGGCCGAAGAAATCTCGGATCACCGCGCTCAGCGCTTTCGGGTTGATCAACTTCTGCGGCGTCATGCCGTCGATGTTGATGTCGAACAACGTCATGCGCTCTTTCACGAGACGCTCGGTGCGCGCGAGACCGACGCGACACTGGTTCGCGAGCAATTCGCCCACCGTGCGGACGCGGCGGCTGCCGAGATGATCGATGTCATCCAGCGTGCCTTCGCCGCGGCGCAGGCTGATGAGATACTTCATCGCGCCGATGAAATCCTGATCGGTCACGATGCGCTCGCTGAGGTCGACGTTGATGCCCAGTTTCTGGTTGATCTTGTAACGACCAACGCGGCCGAGATCGTACTTCTTCGGGTCGAAGAACAGCCGTTTCAGGAGCGCCTTCGCGTTCGCCACCGTCGGCGGATCGCCTGGGCGAAGCTTGCGGTAAATATCTTTGAGCGCCTCTTCCTGGTCGTGCGCCGGATCTTTCCGCAGCGCTTTCACGACGGTATCGTCGTTCGTGATATCGATCACCTTCACTTCTTTGTGACCGAGCTGCATGATCTGACGGACCGTCGCCGCAGTCAGCGGCTCAAACGCGCGGGCGACCGTGACTTCACCATCGAGCACATCGGCGATTAGCACCTTCGGACCGAGTTCTTCTTCACCAAGCTTTTCGCTCAGCTTCAGGGTCTCGATGTTGTAAAAGAGTTTGATGACCTCTTCGTCGGACCCGTAGCCGAGGGCGCGCAGGAACGTGGTCGCGAGGAATTTCCGCCGGCGTTTGCGGCGATCAAGGTAGATGTAAAGCAGATCGCTCGTGTCGAATTGCACCTCGATCCACGAGCCGCGATCCGGAATAATCCGGAAGCTGTAGAGCACCTTGCCGTTCAAGTGAATCGACGACTCAAACGCGATACCCGGCGAGCGGTGCAGCTGCGAAACGACGACGCGCTCGGCGCCGTTGATCACGAACGTGCCCTGCGGCGTCATAAGCGGGATTTCGCCCATGTACACCTTCTCTTCCTTCGTCCCTTTTTCCTCGCGGAGTTGGAAGGTGACGTGGAGAGGAGCGGAGAATGTCTGGCTCTCCCGCTGCGCTTCGAGCGCGCTTAATTTCGGCTCGCCGATTTCGTAATGGCTGAAATCGAGCGTCGCCTTTTCATCGTAGCTCTCGATCGGGAAAACTTCTTTGAAGACCGCCTGCAACCCGGTCATTTTCCGCTTGGAAGCGGGCACGTCTTTCTGGAGGAAATCGACATACGAATTGAGCTGAACCTCGATCAGGTTTGGCGGCTCGATGGCCTCCTTAATGGTTCCAAAGTAAAGACGTTCTGCGGTGCGTTCTGACATAATTACGATACCAGGGTTGGGGACCTCATCCGGCGCGAAATCCAGCGCCGTGATGCGGATTTTCTACGGCACTAACCGAGAGCGAGGGGCGCAAAAATGGCAGCAAAACAACAGGCTGTCAAATTGACTGCCTCCGTCCTGTTGCCGGTTCGTGCGTGTGCCGTCGAGAGCGGGGTTAAAAATAAAAGCAACTATCTCTAACAGAAATCGATTTAAAGCAAAAGCGGCCGCCGCGCAAACACTTTGCGCGACGGCCGCTGATGAAAATTGGCTTACTTGATCTCGACCTTCGCGCCGGCCGCTTCGATCTTTTTCTTGATCTCTTCAGCTTCAGCTTTGGTCACACCTTCCTTGAGGGTTTTCGGCGCGCCTTCGACGAGGGCCTTGGCTTCCGCCAATCCAAGTCCTGGCACCGCGCCGCGCACTTCCTTGATGACGCCAATCTTATTCGCGCCCATCTCGGTCAGGATCACGTCAAAGGTCGTCTTCTCTTCGGCTGCGGGAGCTGCCGCGCCACCGCCGGCCGCCGGAGCTGCCGCTGCGACCAGAGCCGCTGCGCTGACGCCCCATTTTTCCTCAAGTTGTTTCACCAACCCAGCGATCTCGAGCACGGTCAGCCCGCTGAGTTGGTCCACGATTGCGTTTGTATCTGCCATAATGTTTTTCCTCTAGTTCGCCGCCTCCGAAAGCCTTCGGAGAATTGAGCTCGGCAGCCGCCGAACCGGACAAGTTTGTTTTGGTTGCTCGCTTCACCAACTGCGGTGAAGCGAAAGTGTTTTTAGCCCGCCGCCTCCGGTGCTGGTGGTTCCGCGGCTGGTTCTTCCGCGGGCGTGGCCCGTGCTTCCGATGCCGTTGGCGCTGCTTCCGCAGGCGCTGCAGCTTCTAGGTCCGGCGTTTCTGTTGCCTTTTCTTCAGCAACCGCGGGCGTTGCAGCGTCCCCTTTTTCGCCTTTAGCGGCTAAAAGTCGTGCAAAAGCAGAGGCAGGCTCGTTGAGCACTCGGACGAGGCTAGTCGCCGGAGCCAGCAACATCGCGAGCAACTGCGACAACAACACCTCGCGCGACGGAAGTTCGGCCAGCGCTTCCACATCCTTCGTGGAAAGGATCGCCTTATCGACCACGCCGATCTTCAGCGCCGCGATTTTGAACTCGGCCGCAAATGTTTTTAGGATCTTCGCCACCGGGGCGACGTCTTTCTCGCCGGTCACGACCGCTGTCTGCCCGGTCAGCTTGTCGCCGACGTCCGGCATTCCCGAATCCGCCATCGCGCGCCGGAGAAAGCTGTTTTTCACGACGCGCACTTCCGCACCGATTGGTGCCAGGCGATTCCGCAACTCGCCGAATTGATCGACCTTCATCCGCTGATAATCAGCGACGAGGAGGAATGGCGAACGGTTCAGCTTCTCCGAAAGATCGGAAACGATGCTGGCTTTTTCAGGTCTCATGAAAGTGATCTCCGAGCTAGATGCTCAAGTAAGGGGACGGATCGACATGCAATCCCGGGGACATCGTCGCGCTCAACGTCAACGCATCGACGAAGCGTCCTTTCGCCGTCGGCGGCCGCGAACGAACCACCGCTTCGATCACCGCCGTCCCGTTCTCGATCAGTTGCGTTTCCGCGAATGAAAATTTTCCCACCGGCACCGCGACGTTCCCATTTTTATCGAGCTTGAACTCGACCCGGCCCGCCTTCACTTCGCGCACCGCATTCGCCGTGTCTTCGGTCACCGTCCCGGTCTTCGGATTCGGCATCAACCCGCGAGGACCGAGCACCTTGCCGAGCTTACGCACTTCGGCCATCGCGCCTGGCGTGGCGATCGCGACATCGAAATCCTGAAAGCCTTCCTGACATTTCGCGATCATGTCTTTGTAGCCGACGAACTCCGCGCCCGCTTCCTTTGCCGCGCGCGCCGCATCGCCTTCCGCGAAGACGAGCACGCGCACCTGCTTGCCACTTCCATGCGGAAGCGGACAAGTTCCGCGCACCATTTGATCGGACTGCTTCGGATCAACTCCGAGACGGAACGAGACCGTGACGGTCTGGTCGAACTTGGTCGCCGGCAGTTTCTTTAAAGTCGAAACGGCTTCCGCGAGATTGTAGGTTTTTGAGCGGTCGACCTGCTCGGCGGCCGCACGGTAACGTTTGCTGCGAAGTTTTTGCATAGTGAGGTGCAGTGCCAGCGAGCTCGCGCTCTCCTGCTTTAGACTCCCGCATTTCAGCGGCAGGGACGTGGAAAGTAGCGGCATTTTGCACGTTGTCAAAATACAACGCCGCCTGCTAAAAACTGCTTATGAACCCCCTTTTCCGCTGCAGTTTTGTGGCCGCGCTCACCCTCGCCTCGACCGTCGCGAACTCTTTGGCGCGACCGATTGATTTCCGTGAAGTCTCTCTCCTGGTCCGCTCGCGACAAAGCGAGCCGTCGATCACGAGCGAAATCTCATCGCGCAAGTTGCTCCACAAATTTACGCCCGAACAGGAGGCGAAGCTGCGGTCGGAAGGCGCAAGCGAATCCCTCATTCAATCACTTCGGAACGCGACCGTCGTTCCAGAATCAGACGCTCCGCCCGCGGAGCAGAACCGCGACCAGCGGCCCGGCAGCAATCGTCGGCCACATGACGAGGTCTCGCTCGCCCAAGGCAACCGAAACGACATCCGCGTTTTCGACGTGGCCTACGAACATCCGATTAATCTCAGCCGTTGGGGCGGCAGCGACTCGGAGTTTGTGTTTCATCGTTTGGAGCGATTTGATCCGGTCGAGCGCCAGGTCGAAATGATCGACCCGATCCGTTCGTATGTTCATTCTTCGACCTATCTCGGCACGACCCACGGCGGCTCGACCGGTGATGAGCAAAATTTCACCTCCGCGACGGCACACGCCTTTGCCCGGCCGGTGAGCGTGGACGCGAGCAATCCGGTCCGCGTCCCCGGCGTGCGATATTTGCTCTATCCGGTCTACGCGTCGCGCGGCGTCAGCTTGTATTACATCGGCGCGGCCAGCGCCGACTCGGTGCGAATCGCGGTCGGGCGGTAGGGCAGGCGGGCGTCAAAGGTAAACGCGACGCCGCGGCGCCTTCATCACGGCATCGGCGCGGGGCCGCTCGGATTCTTGTAAACCTTGCCTCCCTTCATCACGAAGGAAACGCGTTCCGTCGCCGTGATATCGGTGGTGGGATCGCCCGGCACAGCCACGATATCGGCCAGCTTGCCTTTCTCCAGTGTGCCAACTTTCTGAGCGACGCCGAGCAATTCTGCATCAACTGAAGTCGCCGCGAGCAGCGCGTCGATCGGCGTCATGCCCAGCCCGGTCATGAGCGCGAATTCCTTCGCATTCGTGCCATGCGGAAAGACGCCGGCATCGGTCCCGAAAGCGATTCGCACGCCCGTTTTGACCGCGTTGCGGAACATCTCCGAGCGCGCGGCGATCGCGGCCTTCGCCTTCTCTTGTACCGCCGGTGGGTATTGATCGATTTTCCCGATGATGAACTCAGAAGCCTCGAGCGTCGGCACCAGGAATGTTCCTTTCGTTTTCATCAAGACGAGCGTCTCCGGTTTCAGGAACGAGCCGTGCTCGATCGAATCGACTCCCGCGGCGATCGCATCGCGCGCTGCGGTGTCGCCATGGCAATGCACCGCCACTTTCTTGCGCAGGCGATGGGTCTCGGTCACGAGCATCGCGATTTCCTCCGGCGTGAGCTGCGGCACGTCGACCTCGTCCTTCATCGAGAGGACGCCGCCGGAGACCGCCGCCTTGATCACGTCCGCGCCGTTCTTGATGTCGTAACGGACGGCGCGGCGGATTGCTTCCGGTCCATCGGCGATGCCGTCGGTGTAATCCGGCTGTTTCCCGAACAGTTCATCGCGAAAGCCGTTCGTATCATCGAAGTGCCCACCGGTCGCCCCGATGCCTTTCGTCGCGCACACCATCCGCGGGCCGCGCACCAGTCCTTTCGTGATCGCGTCCCGGAGCGCTACGTCCCGGAAATCCGCGCTCCCCAGATCGCGCACGGTCGTGAACCCGGCCAGCAAAGTTCGCTCCGCAAATGGGATCGCCTCGTACGCCGCCAGGGGCACAGAAGTCTGCAATCCCTCCAGTTGCCGCTGCAGGTACGGCTTCGAAAAATCCGACGTTAGGTGCGTATGGGCATCGATGAAACCAGGCGAGAGCGTCGCGTCGCCGAGGTCGATGACCTGCGACCCTTGCGGGATCGCCACGTTTGTTCCGGCGTCGACGATCTTGTCGCCTTGCACCAGCACGACGCCGTTCGTCACCAGCGTTTTTGATTTGCCGTCAAATAACCGCGCGGCTTTCAGCGCAATGATCGGCGGATCAGCGGCCGCGGCCGCGTAAGCAAATCCAACGGAAATAACGGCGGCGAGGAGCGAACGCGACATCGTTCGCGAATACGAAATCGCGGAAACGAACGCAAGGTAGATCGAGAATGCGGCGAAAACCCGACGCGGGCAATCTCGCGCCAGGCGCGTCGAATTAATCGACGATCTCGAGGCCCATCTGACGGGCGGTCCCAGCGATGATCTTGAATCCGGCTTCGTCGTTCCGCGAATTCAGATCTTTGGCCTTCAGCTTCACGATGTCCATCACCTGTTTGCGGGTGACTTTGCCGACCTTGTTCTTGTTCGGCTCTTTCGATCCGGCCGCGATGTTCGCCGCTTTTTTCAGCAGGATCGCCGCCGGCGGGCTCTTCGTGATGAAGGTGAACGACTTGTCTTTGAAAACCGTGATCACGACCGGCAGAATGTCGCCGGCCATCTTCTGCGTGGCCGCGTTAAATTCTTTGCAGAACGCCATGATATTGACGCCGCGAGGTCCGAGCGCGGTGCCGACGGGCGGCGCCGGATTTGCCTGTCCCGCCGGGATCTGCAATTTGATGTGAGCTACGATTTCTTTGGCCATAAGTTTTATGTCATTCTGGGCGGAGCGTCAGCGGAGTCGAAGAATCCCGCGGCATGACGGATGGTTCTGCGACGGGGTGTCTCGACTTCGCTCGACATGACCGCGCATTTATCCCCGTTCGACCTGCCAGTATTCGAGTTCCACGGGCGTGGCGCGACCGAAGATCGTCACTGACACGCGTAGTTTACCGCGTGCTGGATCTATTTCTTCGACGATCCCGTTCTGGTTTTGGAACGGCCCGTCCGCGACTTTTACCGTCTCGCCTACTTCGAAGCTGACTTTCGGTTTTACATTTTCTTCACGCTCACGCATTTGCGCCAGCATGTTGTCTACTTCCGATTGCCGCATCGGAATCGGCTTATCTTTCGTTCCTGCAAAACCGATCACGCCCGGCGTTTCACGAATGAAATACCACGTGCGGCCAACGAGTTGATTGTTCTCGTCGAGCAAATGCATGTTCGCGATCAGATAACCTGGGAAAAACTTGCGCGTCGTCTCGCTCTTCTTCCCCTTCTTAATTTCGGAGACGCGCTCTGTCGGGACGAGCACTTCGAAAACGACGTCGCCCATCTCTTCTGTCTTCACGCGCTTCGCGATATTATCGCGCACCTTGTTCTCCTGCCCGGAGAGCACGTGCACGACAAACCACTGATCCTTTGGAGCGAGAACGGCAGCCATATCAGTGCAAACGAGTGAAGTAGTGGATGAAGTTGATCAGAATGAAGTCGAACAACGCGACGTATCCGCCGAGCAGCAACATCGCGATGATCACGACGAGCGTCGAATCGGTCAGCTCTTTGTAGCGCTTGATCCCCTTCTCTTTCGGCTCCCACGGCCACGAAGCTTTCTGCAGCTCCACCTTCACTTCATTGAAGAAGTTCTTGGATTTTGTGATCACGGGTTTGGATTAAATGGGGAACGCTGCGGCGGCCGAACAGGTCAGGAGGGACTCGAACCCCCAACCGACGGTTTTGGAGACCGCTACTCTACCAATTGAGCTACTGACCTAATACTTGTTGTCATGCTGAAGCGGAGCGTTCGCGCAATCGAAGAATCCCGCGGAATTACCTTTCGGCTCCTTCACGCGATGTCTCGGCTTCGCTCGATATGACAAGGCTTAAGTTAATCCAAAATGTCGCCGACGCGACCCGCGCCGACGGTCTTGCCGCCTTCACGGATGGCGAAGCGGATTGTCTTCTCCATCGCGATTGGCGTGATCAATTCGATTTCCACCGAGACGTTGTCGCCCGGCATAACCATCTCGACGCCATCCGGCAATTTCACGGTGCCGGTCACATCCGTGGTGCGGAAGTAAAACTGCGGACGGTAGTTCGTGAAGAACGGCGTGTGACGGCCGCCCTCTTCTTTCGAGAGCACGTAGACTTCCGCTTTGAATTTCTTGTGCGGCTTGATCGAGCCCGGCTTCGCGATCACTTGACCGCGCATGACGTCTTCCTTTTTCGTGCCGCGGAGGAGCAGACCGACGTTATCGCCGGCGCGCGCTTCATCGAGCAGCTTGCGGAACATTTCGATGTCGGTGCAGGTCGTCTTCGCCGTATCGGTGATGCCGACGATCTCGACTTCTTCCATTTTCTTGA
>JALYZW010000053.1 GCA_030945725.1 Verrucomicrobiota bacterium
CCTCTACCTGCCCGACGCGACGAAACATCCCGGGCCGCGACCGGTGATCGTAAACATCCACGGCGGACCGGAAGGGCAGTCGCGCCCCGGTTTCCTCGGCCGGAATAGTTACCTGATCAACGAGCTCGGCTGCGCGATGATCTTTCCGAACGTTCGCGGCTCGACCGGGTTCGGAAAGAGCTACCTGAAACTCGATAACGGCGACAGGCGGGAGGATTCCTACAAGGACATCAACGCGCTTTTTGATTGGATCAAAACGCAGCCGCAGCTCGCCGCCGACCGCGTGATGGTAACGGGCGGATCGTACGGTGGACACATGACACTCGCGGTCGCCAGCTATTACGCGGACCGGATTCGCTGCGCGCTCGACGTCGTCGGCATGTCGAATCTGCGGACCTTTCTCGAGCACACCGAAAGTTATCGGCGCGATTTGCGCCGCGTTGAATATGGCGACGAACGCGATCCGAAGATGCGCGAATTCATGGAGCGCACCGCGGCCTTGAACAACACGCAGAAGATCACCAAACCGCTTTTCGTTGTTGCCGGCGCGAACGACCCGCGCGTCCCGAAATCCGAGGCGGACCAGATTGTGGCGGCGTTAAAAAAACAAAACACGCCAGCCTGGTATCTCGTCGGCAAAGACGAAGGCCACGGCTTCGCGAAAAAGAAGAACGCCGATTACCAGTTCTACGCGACGGTGCAATTCATCCGCGAGTATCTGCTGAAGTAAGGCCGTCATCCCAAGCGAGTGAAACGGCGTCGAGGGCCCCCGTGCCTGACCGTGGAATCGCCCCGCGGTCCCTCGACTTCGCTCGGGATGACAGTGAGAACATCACCGCGCGTTTGACGCCGGCGCGATTTTGCGCGCCTTGAGCAACACGGAGATTGCGTCCGGCCGGCCGTTCACGAAGTCGATCCGGGTCAGTCCGTCGGCTGTTTGCGTGATTACGCCGGGAACCGACAGCGCCGTCAGATACCAGCCGCGCGGCAAGACAACGGAGTTCCGCGGTCGACCAAAGCTGCGATCGAAGACAAGCTCTTCGCCTTCCAGCCGGTAACTTTCCGGTGCGGCGTATTTCTCGGACATCCGCAACCGGAGCGACTGGCCCTTCTTCACCGCCGGAAACCGAAACACCACGACCTCCTGGTCTGCCGCGATCTTGTCTTCGCCGGGATCGATGCCCGCATCTTTTAACTTCGCGCCCGTCAGGACCTCGACCTTCATTGGTTCGCCGGTGTCGAGGATCTTTCCCGATGGCTCGGCCACTCTGCTGCCCGGCCGCACGACATTGAGATACTTGTCCGTCCCTTCGCGCGCTTCCGTGTAATCGTGAAACAAACGGAACGCGTGGGTCGCGGGCTCCTGCAGGAAATAAACAATGTCACGATCCTGATGCGCGCGTTCGGTCAGCCGCTCTTTCTCCGTCGGTCCCTGCGCGGGCGGCGGCTCCCAGCTGCGCGCGTCCGTCAGCGCGCGCGGCTTGCTCGTTTCGCCGGTCAGCGCCCCAGGTTTCGCTTTCAAAATCAAAGCGGCGGGACCGGGAGCCTGATGCAGAAAGCTGATCCGAATTCGCCCATCCGGCTCCGACAAAACCTGCGAAGGAACATTGCATTCGAGCAGTTGAAATCCCGGCGGCAAGACGACCGCGTTGCGCCGAATGCCGAGCGGTCGATCGAAGACAATCGCGTCCCCTTCCCGCCGATAACTCTTCGGGTCCTGATACGTCTTGATAATGCGAATCCGCGCCTGACCACCGTCCACCGGCACCGGTCGCGCGAGCTGCACCTCGATGTAATCCCCCGCCAGATCGGCCTCAGCGAGTCCATGCTCTTTAGCCTGCGCACCGCTCACCTGCTGGAACTTCAGCGGCGCCCCGGTCATCATATCGAAGACCGATTCGTCGCTCGCCACACTCCCTTTCCGGATCGGATTCCAGAACGCTTTCGCGCCCGGGGTCGTGGCCGTCACTTCGTAAGTGATCTTGAACGCCGCCGACGCCGGCGCGAGCAGCTCGTATTGCGTGTATTCGTCCTGTTCGGACTGTGGTTCCGCGCTCGAGGAAGTCAGCGCGACAACGGCGAGAAAACACTGCAACGGCACCTTCATCTTCCGACCTTAAACCCGACAGCCCACGCCGTCAGCCCCGCGCAAATCGAATCGCCGCACACTCGCTTTCGATGGGAGCGCCTGTTAAGCCAGCGGTATCACACCCGCACGACCATCTCTTTCCGCCGAGCAAATCGCCACTCTGGAACGGCCCGATCCAGCGCTCTGGACGCTCTATCTCATCCGCTCCGTGCTCAGTGGACCAGCCATCTTCGCCACCTTGCCTTACTTGTTTTTTCGCTATCACACCTTGCGCTATCGCTTTGACGCCGAGGGAATCCACATGCGAGTCGGCATCCTTTTCCGCCGCGAAGTGAATCTTACCTACGCGCGGATCCAGGACATTCATCTGAGTTCCGGGATCGTTCAGCGCTGGCTTGGCCTGGCTGACGTGCAAATCCAGACCGCATCCGGTTCCACTGGTGCAGAACTCGTGATCGAAGGTTTCAAGCAGTACGAGGCGATCCGCGATTTCCTCTACACGCAAATGCGCGGCTATCATCCGGCGGGCGTCTCCAGCTCGGACACGCCATCTTCCGTGCCGGCGCCCGCCGGCGAAACAACGACCGAGATCGTGGAATTGCTCGCCACCATCCGTGACGAACTGCGCCTCACGCGCGAAACGGTCGAGCGCCGAAATGTATAATTCATTCCGCACCGTTTGGGAAAAGCTGCTCCGGATTCCGGCCGATCCCGAGCCGCCTCCGGGCGACGAACAAAGCGCGCAACTCTTTCGCGCCGCGCCGAATTATTACAAATATCTCCTCGTCGTCTGGGCACTCGGCACGCTCGGCGTTGTCGCAGGAACGCTGCCTGCACTGCTCGTGCCGCTGCTCGTGATCACGAAGACTGCTCACCGGCACCATCCGCCGCCCACGTTCCTGCTCTTCTTCCCTGTGCCAATCCTGATCATCTTTCTCCTCTGGCGGATTGTTTCTCTCGCTCTCGTGCGCCTCGATTTTGAAAAACGCTGGTACGTCGTCACCGACCGTAGTCTGCGCGTGCGCGAAGGGATCGTGAGCGTGCGCGAGATGACCGTTACCTTCGCGAACATCCAGAATATCTCCGTCTCGCAGGGCCCGATCCAGCGGGCGATTGGGATCGCTGATTTGCGCGTCGATACCGCGGGCGGCGGCGGTGGCCAGGACGCAAAACATGGCGGGCAAAATCTTCACACTGCCTGGTTCCGAGGGGTGAACAACGCGAGCGACATTCGCGCTCTTATCCAGGAGCGGCTGCGGCGCCTGAAAGATTCCGGACTCGGCGACCGGGACGAAGAGCAGAAATCGGTCGTCATCCCTCGCAGCGCGGACCCAAGCCAGGTGATCCACATGCTGCGCGCGGTCTGCGACGAAGCGACCGCCTTGCGGCGCGCTCTGCAACACCCCTCCTTCCGTTAAGCGCGCTTCGTCGCTTCGATGAGTGGCGACCGCGCCGCTGCGTTCCAGCGGATTTCCGCTCCCGGCCTCGCCGATTGTCCGCGAGATGACCTCGTGTCGACGAGGGTCCGGCTCCCTGCGAAATGTGGGCCGCTCCACTGACCGAGTAGTGCCCGATAACTCCTATCGACATTCTATAGGAGGCTTGTC
>JALYZW010000056.1 GCA_030945725.1 Verrucomicrobiota bacterium
CACTGGCTCAATTCAGTCGCGGGCTGGCAATTGTCGCGCGAGAAATCTTCGTGTGATTTCGCGGCCGGAAGGTAAAGACGCTCGGTGTATTCTTTGACCATTCGGTGAGTATTAAACACGGGCGTGACGCTACGGATCGATTCACGCATGAGTTGCAGCCACGCGAGCGGCAACTTGCCGTCCGGCTTCGCGTAGTAGAGCGGGATGATCTGGTTTTCGAGCAGCTGGTACAGGCTACTCGCATCGACCTCGCTCTGGAATTCGACCGAGCCGTCATCGATTTCCGCGCCGATCGCCCAACCATTGTTCCCATTGTAGCTCTCGCACCACCAGCCATCGAGCACGCTGAGATTGAGGCCGCCGTTCGGCGGTAACTTCATCCCGCTCGTGCCGCTCGCCTCGAGCGGGCGAAGCGGATTGTTCAGCCACAGATCCACGCCCTGGACGAGGCGCCGCGCGATGTAGGTGTCGTAGTCTTCGACGAACACGATGCGGTTATGGAAACCGGCCTCGCGCGAGAAGCGATAGACCTCCTGGATCAGCGCCTTGCCGCCCTCATCCCGCGGGTGCGATTTGCCGGCGAAAATGAATTGCACCGGCCGCGTAGTGTCGTTCAGCACGCGGTGCAACCGCTCCTTATCGCTGAACAAGAGCGCGCCGCGTTTGTAGGTCGCAAAGCGGCGCGCGAAACCGATCGTGAGAATCTCCGGATCGAGCAAACGGTTCGCCGCGCGGATCGATTCCGGCGACTCACCGACGCGCTGACGCTGCACGCGGACGCGTTCGCGGACGAATTGGACCAGCCGCAGTTTCAACTTCTGGTGCGTTTCCCACAGCGCGGCGTCCGGAATGTCGAGTACCCGTCGCCAGAAATCAGCATTCGTTAGGTTCTCCTCCCAATCGCCGAGGTAGCGGTCGTAGAGCGCGGAGAATTCCGGCGCCATCCAGGTCTTCGTATGCACGCCGTTCGTGATGCTCGTGATGGGGACTTCATGCGGTGGGACCCCCGCCCAAACGTCTTTCCACAAGCCGCGGCTTACTTCCCCGTGCAATTTGCTTACGCCGTTCGAGTGCCGGCTCATTCGGAGCGCGAGGATCGTCATGCTGAATGGATCGGCCGCGTTCACGCGCGTCTGGCCGAATGAGAAAAGCTCATCAAAGGGCAGACCGAGTTGCGGCGCGAAATCCCCGAAGTATTTCCGCATCATCTCGCGCGGAAAGGCGTCGTTCCCCGCCGGGACGGGCGTGTGCGTCGTGAACACGTTCGCCGCGGCCGTCACCTGCAACGCCGAGTAAAAGTCGAGTCCGCGACCCGTCACCAGTAAACGAATTCGTTCCAGCGCGAGGAACGCCGAATGCCCCTCGTTCATGTGAAACACTTCCGGCTCGAGTCCGAGCGCCGCGAGCGCTTTGACCCCACCAATCCCAAGCACCATTTCCTGCCGCATCCGCATCTCCAAATCGCCGCCGTAAAGTTCCGCGGTGATGAGCCGGTCTTCCGCGTTGTTTTCCGGAATGTCGGTGTCGAGCAAATAAAGATTTACGCGGCCGACGTGCAGTTTCCAGACCTTCGCAACCACCTGCCGATCGAGAATCTTCACCGAAATCCGCAGCATCGCGTCGCCCACCCGAACTTCACGGATCGGCAAATGATGAAAATTTTGATTCAGGCTGACGGCCTGCTGAATTCCATCCTTGTCGATCTGCTGTTTGAAGTAGCCGTGCCGGTAAAGTAGGCCGATCGCCACGAAATTGAGGTCCAGGTCGCTGGCAGATTTGCAGTGATCGCCGGCGAGAATGCCGAGCCCGCCGGAATAGTTCGGGATCGATTCGTGAAATCCAAACTCAGCGGAAAAGTAGGCGATCGGTTTCTTGATCGCCGCGCCCGCGCCGGTCTTGCCGTAGGTATCTTTCCGCTCCAGATACTTCCGGAAGGCGTCGTGCACTTCGGTGACTTCGCGCTTGAAATTCTTGTCGTGCGCCAGTTCTTCGAGCCGCGCCTGCCGCGACATTTGCAGCATTCTGACCGGGTTGTGATTCGTGCGATCCCACAGTTCCGGGTCGAGGTGGCGGAAGACGCGCCGGGCTGAAGGCTCCCACGTCCACCACACATTAAAACTCATCTCGCGCAGCGGCTCGAGCGCCGCCGGGAGTGTCGGGATGACGTTGTAAGTCTGAAAATTCGGCATAGCGAGCGGCCGCTTTTAGGGTACGACGCTCAATCGTGACAGGGAAATGTTGAGCAGCAACTGTTCCGCGCTGCCGATGCTCGAGCGCAATGCGCTAAATTCGGAGCCGTCGTGGCGCGATTGCGAACCCGAGAACAACGCCGGTGATCAATCCACTCAAATGCGCTGTCATGCTGATCTGCGGAGTGGAGAGATCGAACGCGGTCTGGATTGCAACAATGACAAAAATGTTTCGCAAACGCCGGCCGGCCAGCGGCGCGTCTCGATGGCGAAGCAGCGAGCCTACCCAGACGCCGACAATCCCCATCACGCAACCCGAAGCGCCGACGAGCTGGTCTGACGCCGTAAAGTGCGAGAGCCGCAAAAGAACCACGCCGGCGCTCGATCCCAGACCCGTCGCAAGGTAGCAAAGGAGAAATCGTGCCGCTCCGATCGCGCGCTCCAGTCCGGGCCCGATCACCCACAGCGCGTAGAGATTGAATGCGAGGTGAAGCGGTCCGTAATGCAAAAAGAGAGCGGTGAACATTCGCCAATACTCTCCGTTGTAGCGGACGGCGAGCGGCTCCAGTTGCCCGAGACGATGCAGCGTGAGCGGATTCGTCGAGCCGCCGTGCGTCAGCTCGATGACGAAGACGATCAGGTTCACAAGGATCAACAGCGAGACGGCGGCGGTCGGCCGCGCTGAATTCTCGCCGAACGGTCCACCGACCGCAGGCCGCTCCCGTTCGAACGGACGCAAGAGCTGCTCGGTCGCGCGCGACAAGGAGACCGGCGCGCCGCCCGTGCGCGTGTCGAGTCGCCGCGCTGCACTTCCGCGCACAAGCGCGTCGCGGCTCTTGTCGCGCAGTTCGCGGAAGCGCTCGCTCGCGCGCTCGGCATCGCCGGCGGCTTCTTCGCCTACCGCGATCCAGAACTCCTGCGCATCGTGCGCGAGTTTCGGCAACGTCGTCACCAGCAGTCGTTGCAAAGGCTGGGTCCGTCCACAGAAGGCGAGCACCGGCAACAGGCAAGCGTGAAAAATCGCGGCATGCTGCGGCTGACTGAGGAGCACATGCGCGCGCGCCGCGAATTCACGAACCATTTCGTCACGCGCTCCGATTTCTCCCAGCCCGCGGAGGTAGAGCGGCAGCAAACCGAAGTCCGTTCGCTGCGTCGCCGGCGGCAAGGCGGCGCGAAACCAACCGATCAGCCCCGCCCAATCGCCGCGCACGCGAAAGCGCTGGGCGAGCGCGTGCACCGCGTGATCGCCACGATCGCCACCGACTCGCGCGAGAAGCGCTTCGGCTGCGCCAGCTTCGCCCGTTTGCGCAAGTTCCAACGCGCGCAGAACGTCGCGTTGTTGCCGCAAGCCTCGGGACGGATGGATGAGACGCAGGCTGTTTAAGAGCCGCCGTGCGCTTCCGAAATTCTCGCGCGCGCTCAACTCTGTGATCCGGCGCACCGCGAGCGCGGGCACGAGCAAGAGGACCAGCCACGCGCCCGCGCCCACAAATCCCGCGCTGCTCCGCGCGATCAACCATCCGCCAAGCGTGATCACGAGCACTACGATCGACGGCGTGCGCCAGGCGCGGCTGGAATCGCTCACTTTCCAGCTGCGCGCGAGCAGAATGAGCGGCGAGACGACCGCGATGAAAAGCAGGAGGCGATTGAGATCGAGCATCGGGAGGAGTGGGCGCCGGGTATCGCAGTCGTTTCGCCGTCGACTGTTTGCAAACTCCGCTTCGCGCTCCGCCACATTTTTGCGAAGCTCTGCGGATGCGATTGAAAGGAACAAATTACCTGGACGTGATTTCGTCGTGGTGTTTTTGGGCCGAACCGATGTGGCAGGAACTTCAGCGCCGCTATCCAGAGCACGTCGATTTTGAATGGAAGATCGCGCTCATGGATGCATCGGGTTTCCCGAAAAGCATCGAGCAGGCGCATTGGTATTATCGACGGAGCGGGATGATGATGCGGTCGCCGGTGATGCTGAAACCGGGTTGGTTCGAACCGAATTTGCAGGAATGTCTCGCACCCAATCTGGTTGCGGAAGCGGCGCGTGATCTGGGTGTGACTGACGATCGGGTGCGCCACGCGTTAACGAATGCGACCGTCATCGAAGGTCGGCAGACGGGTGATTGGAACACCGCGATAGAGATCGCTGCGAAGGCGTCGGGGATTGCAGCGGCAAAGCTGCTCGAACGCGCGCGTTCACCGGAGATTGAAGCTCGCGCCCGCGCCACGACCGCCGAATTTCACGCACTGCAGGTCACGCAACGTCCGACATTCGTGATCGACAGCGACACCGGCGATCGCGCCGTCTTCTCCGGTTTCGCGCGGATCGAGCCGCTCGCCGCCACGATCGATGCGATGCTGGACGATCTGATTTCCTACCGTGCGCACGCAGCCCACTTCGGATCGTCGCCACCAGCGTGAGCTATCCCCGTCATCTCGACCGGAGGGAAGCGCAGTGGAGAGTCCCCGTGGCTAACCCACCGTAATGTCTCGGGGTCCCTCGACTCCGCTTCGCTCCGCTCGGGATGACGACGGCGCAGGGAGAGATTCACCTTGCCTCTCGCGCAGACTTGCTTACATCTTGCAGTCGGTTCGCGACCATCGCGGACTCGTCGTCGCGGCCTTTCGCAACCGAGGCGAGGCAGAAGTGTTCGGGAGGCCCAGCCGCTCGGAAAATTGCGAAAGAAAATTCCGGCGTCGCGGCTCACTTCCCGTTCCGTCGGTCTGGAGCTTTGATTTAATCTGCAACCCCAAATTCGTGTCAACGGCCGGATTCGCGCTCGCGAAGTCCGGGTCATCATGGGCGCCTCCGGCGAGCAACTCGGAGTGCTAAAACTTTCGGACGCGCTTCGCCAGGCTCAAGGTCTCGGCCTCGATCTGGTGGAAGTCGCACCGACCGCGAATCCGCCCGTCTGCAAGATCGTCGATTTCGGGAAATTCCGTTACGATATTGCGAAGCAGGAGAAGGAGAAAAAAGCTTCCGGAACCAAGCTGAAGGAAATCAAGTTCCGGGTGAACATCGACGAGCACGATTACATGACGAAGATCCGGCGCGGCGAGCAGTTCCTCGATAAGGGGAACAAGGTCCGCGTGCAGCTGCAGTTTCGCGGCCGCGAAATGGCGCACCAGGAGCTCGGCATGCAGCTCATGCACAAGGTGAAGGACGATCTCGTCGGCATGTCGGCCGTCGAGATGGAGCCGAAAATCGCGGGACGCAACGTGACGATGACGCTTTCGCCGCTGCCCGCTGCGCGTCGCAAGCGACGTTTCTCAAAAGAGGAAGACGACGTCGACGAGACGGAGTTGGAGAAAGAAACCGACGCCGCCGAGGACGAGGCGTGAGCGCTCCGAGCTTCTAGCTCACGTGCGGGGACGCAGCGGCCGGAGCGGCTGGCGCCGCGCCTGCCGGCGGAGGTGGTTTCAGTGGCGACGGACTTCCTGCAGCGGGAGCTGCCCCCGGCGCGGCAGCCGCTTTCATGACTGCTTCAAGCCGCTTCTTGCGAGTCAGCGCGACCTCATTTTTCGGATCCAACTCGAGCGCTTTGTTTACATCGTCCATCGCCGGCTTCGGCTGGTTCATCGTGTCGAGCACGTAGCTCCGGCCGAGATAGCCACGGATCTCTTTTGGTTTGTCTTTGATCATCGCGGTGTAGTCACCGACCGCTTTGTCATACTGCTTTAGCGCCGTGAAGGCATACGCGCGCCGGTCGAGGGCTTCGATGTCTTTGTCGTTCTGCGCGATGACCGCATTATAGTCTTCGACCGCATGCTCGTAGTCGCGTTTCGTCAGCAGTGCGTAGCCGCGGAACCGGTGCGCCGTCGTATTATCGCCTTTCATTTTGAGCGACTCAGAGAGGTCGGCGATTCCTTCATCCAGTTTATTCTTTTGCACGCGAGCCACGCCTCGTTCCTGCAGTGCTAACGCTAGATTGACGGAATTGCGGTTGTCTTTCGGATCGGCCGCAACTGCTTTGCGCAGACTCTCGACTGCCTTGTCCCAATCTTTCCGCTTGGCGGCCTCAACGCCTTCCCTGGCGAATTTCGAGTCGGCTTCATTTCCCTCCGCGCGGCCCGAAGGCGCTGCTGCGGAGAAAGCGAGAACACAGACGAAAATCGAGACGCGGAATTTCATAGGCTATTCTCGTTCGGTTCTGACCGGCGGCAACGGACGTAATTTTTTTCCGGCGGGCGACAAATCACGCCGCCTTAACCACGTCATTCAGGCGCGTGATGGCGATTGCACGCCCGTTCGATTCATCCACTTTCAGGATCGCGCCGCAAAGCCTGACCTCGCCGCGCGCAACCGGGAATGGCGCCGGCATGTTCGAGACGAATCGCCGGACGATCGGTTCCACTTCACGACCAAGCACGGATTCGGACGGCCCGCACATTCCCGCGTCGCAAAGAAAAGCGGTACCTCCAGGAAAAATCTGCTCATCCGCCGTTTGCACATGCGTGTGCGTGCCGAGGACTGCAGAGACCCGGCCATCGAGAAACCGGCCCATCGCGATCTTTTCGCTCGTCGTCTCACCGTGCACATCCACTACGATGATCGCGCTTTCGCGCCGCATCTCAGTTACCGCGAGGTCGATCGTCGCGAATGGGTTATCCAGGATCGGCTGCATGAAAGTGCGCGCCTGGACATTGATCACGCCGACTTTTCCTTTTGGCGTCTCGAGCACGATCGTGCCCGCGCCGGGTGCGCCGTTTGGATAGTTTATCGGGCGCAGGAGTCGCGGTTCAGTGTCGATGAAGGGGATGATTTCCTTTCGATCCCAGATGTGATCGCCGGTCGTCACGACTGACACCCCGGCGCGCAACAAATCGATCGTGATCTTCGGCGTAATCCCGCGGCCGCCCGCCGCGTTTTCGCCGTTCACAATGATGAAGTCCAGCGCGTGTTCTTCCTTCAACTGAGGGAGCCTCGCGATGACCGCGCTCCGCCCCAGCTCGCCAACGATGTCGCCCAGAAAAAGTATCGTTAGCATTCGGCGACCATCGTATTAATGAACTTGAATTCCAATGTTTCGTCTGCGCCTCGCGCTCTGCCTCGCCGCGCTCGCGAGCTTGGGGATTTCACACGCGGCTGACCTTAGTCCGCTCGCTCCCCCGCCGCGTTGGGAGACCCTGAATCGTTATCAGAACACGATCACGCACGACGATTTCGTGCGCCTCCTGACGACGGTCTACGCCTCGCGCGGCTACGGTGACTTAATTCAAATCGACGACCATTCGGCGCGCATCGTGAAGGACCGCGAAGCGCGGACTTTTTT
Source organism: Verrucomicrobiota bacterium (assembly GCA_030945725.1). Lineage (GTDB taxonomy): Bacteria > Verrucomicrobiota > Verrucomicrobiia > Chthoniobacterales > UBA10450 > JALYZW01. The sequence goes on from JALYZW010000056.1 coordinate 7,457, forward strand.
CATCCTGCGTTTCGCGCACCGCGATGGCGCGAAACGTCCGCCGCGCTACTGGCGGCGGATTGCGCACCTTGCGCCGGCTCCTGCGGCCCGCCCCCTGGAGCATCTGCGCGTCGCGCTCGATCCGGGCCATATCGGAGGGCAGTTCGCGAAGATGGAAGAACGCTGGTATCAAGTGAACGGCAGCGCGCCCGTCGAAGAAGGGGAGATGACGCTCGCCGTCGCGAAAATTCTCGCGCAGCGCTTGAAGGAACTTGGCGCGGAGGTCTCATTCGTGCGCAGCGAAAATGCGCCCGTCACGCCGAAGCGGCCGGATGCTTTCCGCGAGGTCGCGCTGGAAGTTCTTCGCAAAGCCGGCGTCGCCGATCCGCCGCCGACCTACAGCGGCCCAGCCGATCCGGCAAAAGAACAGAGCGTGCAGTGGCAGACCGAACTGTTGTTTTACCGGCAAAGCGAAATCCGTGAGCGTGCGCTAAAAGTGAACAAAACCCTGCGACCCGATCTCGTGCTCTGTCTGCACTTCAACGCCGAAGCGTGGGGCGATCCGAACGCGCCCACGTTGCTCGACAAGAATCACTTTCACGTCCTCGTGAATGGCTCATACTTGCCCGACGAAATCGCGGTCGATGATCAACGTTTCGAGATGCTGCAAAAGCTGCTCAGCCGCGCCTACGATGAAGAGCTGCCTCTCGCGGATGAGATGGCTGCGGTCTTCGCGCGCGAAACGGCCTTACCGCCCTACGAGTACACGAAGGACACCGTCGCGAAGGTTGGGACGAGCGGCTACGTCTACGCGCGAAACCTGCTCGCGACCCGCACCTTCAACTGTCCGGTCGTCTACTTCGAGCCCTACGTCATGAACAGCCATGATGTTTTCGCGCGCGTTCAGGCCGGAGATTACGAGGGCGTGCGCGACGTAAACGGAATTCAGCGTCCGAACATTTTCCGCGAATACGCGAAGGGCGTTGCGGACGGGCTGGAGGAATTCTGCCGCGCGCACCGCAAGATTACGGCCTCGAAGTTGTAAGGCGTTTTCCTTACAACTCCGCAACCGCAGCGGCGATGGCGTCGAACGTTACATCCGCCGACAGATAGGCTTCCCCCAACTTCGGCGTGACAACGAAACGCACCTGCCCGTGTTCGAATTTCTTGTCGTAGCGCAACGTCTCGAGGATTTGCTCACGGTCGATTGCGCGCGGCAGCGTCGTCGGCAGACCGAACGACCGCAAAAGTGCGACCACTTCGTCGAGTTCCGCGGCTGAAAGCCCGCTTGTCCTCGTCGATACGTGGCAGGCCGCGACGATGCCGAGACTGATCGCTTCGCCGTGCAACAGCGTGCCATAACCTGCGACGCGTTCGATCGCGTGGCCGACGGTGTGGCCGAAATTTAACACCGCGCGCTCGCCGCTGACATCGCGCTCATCGGTCGCCACGATGGCTGCTTTGATCTCGATGTTTCGCACGATGAGCCGCTCGAGATCGGCGCGGTCGAAGGCACGAAGATCTTTCAACATCGCCGCGTCCCGGATGATCCCGTGCTTGATAATTTCCGCGAAGCCCTGCTTGAACTCTCGTGGCGGCAAAGTTTCCAGCGTATCGAGATCCGCAATAACGAGCGACGGATGGTGGAAGGCGCCGATCAGATTTTTGCCGGCCGCGATATTGACCGCCGTTTTCCCGCCGATCGAACTGTCCACCATCGCGAGGAGTGTCGTGGGGATGTTCACCCACGGAATGCCGCGGTGGTAAACGGCCGCGACGAAACCGGCGAGATCACCGATCACGCCCCCACCAAGCGCGACGACGCACGAAGAGCGGTCGAGACCTGCGTCCGCCATTTTGGAGCAAATGAGGGCGACCCGCTCCAGGGACTTTGACTGCTCTCCGGACTGGACGGTGATCAGCCGTGCTGAATTCTTTCGCGCGATCAGTCCGCTGATGACGGAATCTCCGAAGCGCGAAGCGACGTTCTCATCAGAGATCACCGCACAGTGTCTGGAACGAAACAAATCACCCGCGTGTTCGGCGAACTGAGCGATCAATCCGCGTCCGACCCGCGCCCGATAAAAGCCATTATCCGCGCGCCGGATGTCGATCGATCTCAAGGATACGGAACGTAAGGATCCCAGCGAAGATTTGCTCCCGCATCGCCCGTCGAGGACGTGTCATTCGTAAAACAAGGGCCGGATGTGCTGGCCCAAAGGAAATTTTCGGTGTGGAGGTCGGCAAAGAGGACATTGATCCGTTTGCGGTTGGCGTGGGTTCCCCCCGGAGCGGTCGCAGCAGGGGTAGTCGCCGCCTTGTAGACCTTCACTGCAGCAGTCGTTAGGCCCGAAAATCCCGGAGCGTCAACCGCCGCGTTTTGCGCCGCTGCAAAAAGGACGAAACTGGACGGATTTGTGATCTTGTCGGCCGATAAACCGGCGATGCTCGTCCCTGATTTTGGGTTGCCATTGAGCCCGTAGCTGATGGGCGCCGAAGCATCGATTTCCGAAGCCGCGCGCTGGTCGAATGGAGATTGGAAAACCTTCCAGTTCGCGACGTATTTCGGTTTCAGCTGTGACATCCAGGTGCCCGTCGTCGAAAAAAGAACACCGTCGTTATCATTCAAATACATCTGCGTCGCGAGCCCGAGCTGGCGCAGATTATTCATGTCCTGCGTGACCCGGGCGCGCTCCTGGATCCCGCGGTAGACCGGCAAGGCAATTCCGGCGAGCACGGCGATGATCGCGATCACGACCAACAGCTCAATCAGGGTAAAGCCA